>JAJVIP010000030.1 GCA_022072025.1 Elusimicrobiota bacterium | reverse complement strand
ATTAAGGCGGGTTATCACGTCAATCGCCGGAACGAATGGATCCCGGCTTATGCACGTCACAGGGAACACAACTCTCAGAAAAAGGACCGGGATGACGGCTTAGAGGCTTACTTTTGCAACAATCCCATTTGAATATTTTTACAACCGCGGGATGCAAAGGGCCATTGGTCGCCAATGTCTCTTTTGGATTACTCAACTGAAGAGGACGCCCCAGGAAATCAGAAATTCGTCCTCCCGCCTCTTCCACCAACAACCATCCCGCCGCCACATCCCAAGGCTTTAATGAAAACTCCCAATAGGCTTCCACGCGACCGCACGCCACCCATGATAAATCCAAGGCGGCGGCCCCAAACCGTCTCAAATCAGCGAATTTATTTAAAAACGGTTGGATAAACGCGGCATGCATAGCGGCATTTTGTTGATGATCATAGGGGAAACCAGTGACCAGCAAAGAGCGAATGAGGCTTTGTTCTTTTGATACTTGGATCTTTTTTCCGTTTAGCGTGGCGCCTTTTCCACGAACGGCCATAAACAGTTCATCTCGATGAGGATCATAAACTCCCCCCGCCAAAATCATCCCTTCACGTTCAACCGCAACCGACACACAAAAATGAGGAATACGATGGATAAAATTAACTGTTCCGTCCAAAGGGTCTGCGATCCATCGATAGGCGCCTGCTTCTCTTTTTTTAAAAGAAGTTTTATTTAAAAAAGTCGTCTCTTCTCCCAGAAACGCATGGGAAGGAAAATTTTTTCGGATCGCTTTAACAATCGCTTTTTCTGAAGCGCGGTCAACTTGCGTAACCGGATCTGTTGATGATTTATAACTGATATGCCGAACGCCATGAATCCCGCGCCGAACGACGTTCCCTCCGGCCATCAAGGCTTGTTGAACGGTTTGACTTAAGGCGGTAAGTGTTTCTGACTTCATAAGTGCTCCAATGTTTGAATTAAATTTTTGATGGTTGCATTCCTGGCTTCTAAAATGGAATGGACCCCTTGTGAACGAATCGCTTTTGAGGTTTGTGGACCCATGGATACGGCCTTCGCTTTTTTGAAGATCCGGGTCTTCTCGGGTCCTGAAAAATGGATCAAAAAACTCCGGGCCGTTGAGGCCGAAGTGAATATGACGGCGTGGACCCCTTTAAGGATTTCTCGTTTCATTTCCTTGGAAGGAGGAATTGCTATATTTTTATAAACCTCTATAGGTTGAACGAAAGCTCCTCGCTTTAACAATTCATCGATAAATTCCCTCGGCGCTCCTTGAACACGAGGAACAAGGAACCGTTTCCCACGAACAGATCCCATATGTTTCAGTAAATGACCTGAAGAAAAACGGCGCGGCAATTTTTCAACCAACCATTTTTGTTTAATCGCAACCTGTTTTGTTTGATCACCCACACAGAAAGCGGTGACTGATTTCAGAAATGGGAATTCCTTCCTAAGCGGTGAAAAATGTCGAACGGCATTGGCGCTTAAAAAAATGATGTGGTCCCATCTTTTCCCATCCAAATGGATTTTTCCTGACAATGGTTGAACGCGAATGGCGGGACTCACCAAAACTTCAGCTCCCATGTCTTGAAGTTGATTGACGACATCCCTATTCTGCTTCAACGGCCGAGTCACCACCACACGCTTTCCCGCAAGCGGCTTCCATCTCTTCTTCTGTGAAAAATAAGGCGACAAACGAACCACATCACCAAGCACAATAACAGCTGGGGACATCAACTTGGAAACTGAAAAATCAAAAAAAGATTTTTTTAAAGTGGTTATTATCACTCGCTGGTTTACGTTCGTTCCCGATTCAACGGCCGCCACTGGAAAATCAGGAGGAAAACCGGCGGCCAATAACTTTCGTTTAATATTTTTCCAACTCGCCACCCCCATGAGGATCACCAAAGTTCCGTTGGGAGACATGTTCTTCCAATCCACAAGCGGAGCCACCGGATCTGTCCCTCTGGTGCGCGCTTGTCCATGCCCTGTCACGAAAGTGACTTGCGAAGCCCATCTTCGGTCCGTCACCGGAATACCGGCCACTGCGGGAGCCGCAATGGCGGAGGTGACCCCAGGAACAATTTCAACATCAATATTCTCTTTCCAGAGCGCCTGCATCTCTTCGCTGCCCCGGCCAAAAACAAAAGGATCTCCTCCCTTCAGCCGAACCACTCTGGCTCCACGCTTGGCCCATCGGACAAGGGTTTGATTAATCTCTTCTTGAGGTGTGTTGTGTTCCGAACCATGGAGCGCGCCGGGCCCACGCTTGCCCGCGTAAATAATTTTCCCCTTCAGTCCTTTCAATATTTGAGGATTGACCAAGGCATCCACAAGCACCACATCCGCTTTCTTAAGCAGTTGATATCCGCGAAGTGTTATGAGCCCAGGATCGCCCGGACCCGCCCCTACCAAACCAACCACACCTTTCTTTTTGTTCACGATGGACCCATGAGTTCAGATCCGCCCGCGTGAAGCAACCGTTCCGCTAATTGGTAACCCACCAATTGAGGTTCGGTCATGGACCCACTTTCTTCGGCATAAACAGCTCGTTCGCCTGTTGGGTCGAGCATCACCGCCTTCATTTTCAATTGGTCTCCCACCAACGTGGAGTACGCTCCCACAGGAACAAAACAATTGCCTCCCACCCCTTGGAGAAAAGCACGCTCAGCAGGGGCCGTGATATTGGCGGATCTATCCGCAATCGCCTCAAGCAAAGACAAAATGGTTGCATCTCCCTCTCTCAACTCCAAACCCAAACATCCTTGCGTGGCCGCAGGGAGGAAAACGGTCGGCTCAAGAATATGCGTTATTTCAATATCCAAACCCAAACGCTTGAGGCCTGCCGCGGCAAGAATAATGGCGTCATATTGGCCTTCATGAAGCTTCTTGATTCGGGTGTCAATGTTGCCTCGTAAAGGCTCAAGGTTATAAGAACGCTTTTTAAACAAATAGGCCGTTTGGGATCGGCGCCGAGGAGAACTGGACCCCACAATGGACCGCCGGGGCAACTCTCCCAACAATTCTCCGAAACGAGAAATCACCGCATCTCTCACATCTTCTCGTTCGGGAAAGGGCCCCAACCTCAGTCCGGCAGGAAGTTCTTGAGGTACATCCTTTAATGAATGAACGGCTAGATCAATCTGATCTGCCAAGAGCGCTTCTTCAATTTCTTTAACGAAAACGCCCTTTCCTCCAGCTTGTTGAAAGGTGGGGCTTTGATCACGATCCCCTGTGGTTGTTATCTCCACAAATGAAATATCCAATTCTGGATTTTTCTCTTTGAGAGCAGAGGCAACCCAATGGGCTTGCATCACCGCTAACTTTGATCCCCGGGAACCAATTCGAAGTTTCATATCACGTGCTTGAGCGCCTTGGTTTTCCCTTCCAAGGTCGCCTGAATCCAAGAATAAAAATCAACAGCCAACTCACGGACCATAGACTCCGCTTGGACCATCTCAACCTTACGTTTTCCCAAATTCTCTTCAACCAGGCTTGTTAAATGATCAATGTTGTAAAGATAGACATTGTCAATTTCATTCACCTCAGCAGCCACATTGCGCGGAACGGCGATGTCCACAAAATAGAGAGATTTGTCGCGCCTTGCTTTCATAATGGATGTCACCAAGGCCGGTGAAATCAAAGGTTTTTCCGAAGCGGTTGAACAAATGACAATGTCTGCTTTCAACAATTCATCAAATAAATTATCCATAGAACCCGCTTGGCCGTTGAATTGTTTGGCGAGGATCTCAGCTTTTTCACGTGTTCGATTGAGGATCATAACTTCCCCCGCCTTTTGGCTAAGCAGATGTCGCGCCGTAACTTCAGCCACCTCGCCCGCTCCCAACAACAAGACACGATGCTGATTGAGCTGCCCAAAAATTCGTTCGGCCATCTGCGCGGCGATACTGCCCACGGAACTGGCCCCCTCTGAAATGGCGGTTTTGGTTCGAATTTGTTTCCCCACAAAAAGAGCCCGTTGAAATAATACATTGGTTATTTTTCCCGTGGTCCCATGACTTTGAGAGAAAAGGTAAGCCGATTTCACTTGTCCCAAAATTTCAGATTCCCCCACCACCATGGAGTCCAAACCGGATGCCACTCTAAAGAGATGTTCAACCGCCGCTAATCCTTCATACTGCGCCAACGCTTGCTCCAATCGAGGAGAACCATACATGCCTTGAAAAAATTTTTTAACGGAATCAAGCGCATTGGTACGGTTTTTTTCTGGGCGAGCATATATTTCGAGTCGATTGCATGTTGAGAGGATAACCGCCTCCGAAAGCTCTCCGATTAAAAACAATTGGTCCAGAGCAGAACCCAATTGTTGGGGTGGGATGGTCAACCTTTCTCTCAGTTCAACGGGAGCCGTTTTGTGAGAAAGTCCAATTGAAATTAAACCCATATACGAACCTAATCCTAGGGAAGGGCCTGGTCGGCGGATCCCTTAGATTTCATGGAAGAATTTTCCGTGTGGTCATGTGCGGTCAAAAAATCATGCAAGGGGGAATAGTGATTCACGCCGATATAGGAACCCAACATAATCAGAAATCCAATAATCGATAAGAGGACCGCTTTTCGCCCCCGCCACCCGAACGGGGAACGCATCAACAGATAGAAAAAATAGGAGGCCCAGGTGATGGCCGCCGATATCTCTTTGGGGTCCCAACCCCAATATCGCCCCCAAGCCAAATAAGCCCAATGAGATCCCAACAAAAGCCCCATGGTCAGCACAGGAACCGCCCACCAAATGATGCGATAGATCATATGATCCAGTTCATCCAAGGAAGGCATTCGGAAAATAAGGCCCGTGGGTTTGTGTGATTTTATTTGGCGTTCCTGAACCAAAAACGCAAGTCCCACACCAAAGGCATTGGCGAAAGCCGCATAAGCCACAAACATGAGCGACACATGGACCGCCAGCCACGGAGATTGAAGTACGGGATTCAACGTGGGAATCTGCATGCCCACGGGGGATTTGAGAGCCACCATCAAAATGAAGAAAATGAACGGGGTTATAAATACCCCCAGGATGGGCAATTCACGCCTGAGCTGTACCACCAGATATTCGAGCGCGATCACAAAAGCGAAAAAAGAAAAAGACTCGAACCAATTGCTCCAGGGAACATAAAAATCATGTCCCGGCATTTGACGCCCGACAAAGGTTCTTACCACCAAACTAAAAAAATGAAAAGTAACAGCCGCTCGCAAGGCCCCATTTGCAAAAACAGCCCATCGCTCACGTCTTGTTAACGCATAGCCAAGAAAAAGGAATGAGCAGATCCCATAAGAGACAAAAGAAAGATGAAATAGAATTTTTTCCATAAAAATCACTTGTCCATGGGAGCGACTCGACCCAGATAACGTTACGCGGGTGGGTAATGGTTGGTATTGTTGGAGCGAACGAGTTTTTCCCACAACGCAAGGATGTTTTTATCCCACCATCCACGGGCTACCTCGTCCCACATAATTTCAAAAGATTTATCCAAAGAAAACGGATCTTTGTAGCTGCGACGGGACCTCAAAGCGTCATAAATGTCAACCACCGTCACAACCCGCACCAATGGTGAAATTTGATTGCCTTTAAGACCATCGGGATAACCAGACCCATCCAACCGTTCGTGATGATGGCGTATAACCGGCAGAGCCTCTTGAACTGTTCGCAGTTTTTCACAGATATCGCATCCCAAAACTGGATGGCGCTTCATAACAGAAAATTCTTCGTCCGTATATTTTCCGGGTTTCAACAAAATCGCATCTGGAATGGCGATTTTTCCCAAGTCATGCAACAGACCCCCTTTTTGAAGAACATCCAGATCTTTGCCATTGACCCCCAAAGATTTTCCAAGATCCGTCGCATATTGAGACACGCGATCGGCATGCCCAAGTGTATAGGGATCCTTCGCTTCAATGGCTCTAGCCAATGCATGAAGAACTGTGTCCGCGTCATCATGATCACCAAACATAATGGCCCTGAGCCGAGACAGCCAACCTGCAGATTTTGTAGTTGGATTGAAACTTTCCATGTCGAAGGACCCAAGTGTAACATTTGAATTGCTATTATTCCGGCACTTTTAACCCATGAAAAAAATTCTCTCCAAAAAAGACGATTTCGATGAACTGAAGGTTTTTTCCGACCTCTCCTCCTTATTCGCTTCCACACTTGAATTACAGCAAACGTTAAATGAAACCATCCATTTGGTGAGCCGGCTCACCAAAGCGGACGCTTGTTTCCTTTATCTACTCGACCCAGCCACCCAGGACTTGGTTTTATCGGCTTCGAAAACGCCTCATCCTCATGAAATTGGGCACATTCGCATCAAAATGGGACTGGGTATCACGGGATGGGTGGCCAAACATCACAGAGTCGTGGCGATCGCCAAAGGGTCCCACCAAGACCCTCGGTTCTTGGGAACGCTTCCCGAAGATCAATATGAAGCTTTTCTATCTGTTCCGGTCATGATCAAAAACAATGTGGTGGGGGTTATTAATATTCAACACAAAAAACCTCACCCCCATTCAGCAAGATTAATTGATTTGCTTTCTACGGTGGGCCGTCAAGTAGGATCCGCAATTGAAACTGCTCGACTTTATGATGAAACCCGAAGGCGCGCCAAAACATTGGAGGCTTTAACCGCTGTTTCGCACACCATTACCCAAGATCGGTTTCCAGAAGAAATTATGCAATTGATCGTGAACATGACCGCTCAAATGATGGGATCCAATATTTGCTCAATCATGCTGCTCGATGAAAAGGCCCAAGAATTACGAATCGTGGCTTCTCAATCCTTGGATCCGGGATATCGAGACAAACCTCCCGTTAAGCTTCATGGGAGCCTATCGGGAAAAACCGTTTTGACGAAGAAACCTCTCCAAGTGCGTGATGTGCGCAAGGAAACGTCCTACCAATTCAGAGATTTGGCGATCAAACAAGGTTTGGTTTCATTACTGTCTGTCCCGATGATGTACAAGGAAAAAATTTTGGGCCTGATCAACATTTATCAATCAACTGAGCACGTGTTTTCTGAAGATGAAGTTTCCTTTGCGCAGTCGGTGGCCAATCAATGTGCGGCGGCCATAGAAAACACCCGCCTGTTATCGGAAAAATTGGCCGCTCAAGAAGCATTGGAATCGAGAAAAATTATCGAACGAGCCAAAGGCATTCTTATGCAGCAGAAACGTTTGTCAGAGCAAGATGCGTTTCGAGAAATTCAACGCCAAAGCATGGACCGTCGTAAGTCAATGAAGGACATCAGCGAAGCCATTATTCTGGCGCACGAGATGGTCCAGTAAGCCTCGCCATGCGCGTAGGCTTGGCTCAAATTAACCCCACGGTTGGGGACATTGAAGGAAACGCTCGACTCATTCTAGAGTCGGTTCATCAAGCCCAAAAATCTCAATGTGATTTATTGTTGTTCCCAGAAATGGCTTTAACGGGTTACCCACCAGAAGACCTGTTGCTCAAGCCATCGTTCATTACTGACAATCTTAAAACTCTCCGAACTTTGTCAAAAAAAATTGATCTTCCGTGTTTGATTGGATTTGTGAACCGACAGGCGCACTTTTTGTTTAACGCCGCCGCCTGGATTGAAAAAAAGAAGGTTGTTTCCATTTATCACAAACAATGTCTCCCCAATTACGGGGTATTCGATGAACATCGCTATTTTTCTCCGGGGAAAAAACCCTTACTCAGAACATTGAAAGGGTTGCGAATAGGGGTCACCATTTGTGAAGACTTGTGGCTGAGCGGCCCCCACTTGACAGCCTATAAGAAAATGAAAGCCGACGTGGTCGTCAACATCTCCGCGAGCCCGTATCACGTTGGAAAACTAAACGATCGACACAAAGCATTTGCAAAAACTCAAAAATTGACCGGCGCGGCGCTCCTGTACTGCAACATGGTCGGAGGACAAGACGAATTGGTGTTCGATGGCGGTAGTTTTGGCCTGCCAGCGAGGGGCATCGGGAAAGTTCAATTCCCTCAATTTGATGCAGGTCTCTATACAGTTGAAGTGGAGCGGCGGAAAAAAGGAGTCGTTTTATCAAGTCCCTCTACGCCCCAGCCCCCGCTAAAAAGAGTGGAAGAGATTTATGGAGCGTTGGTCCTGGGTGTAAAGGACTATATGAGAAAAAATGGATTTCGAAAGGCGGCCCTGGGTTTATCTGGCGGGATTGATTCGGCATTGGTGGCGGCCCTTGCCACAGATGCCTTGGGACCTGAGAACGTGGTGGGTGTTACCATGCCTTCTCGTTTCAATCTCTCTGAAACCATTTCTGATGCAGCCCTTCTGGCCAAGAATTTGGGGATTACGTTTCATGAAATACCCATTCAACCGATTTTTGACCAATTTTTATTCACTTTAAAACCGATTTTTAAAGAAACGCAACCAAACATTGCCGAAGAAAACCTACAAGCACGCATTCGCGGAAATTTGCTCATGGCCCTCTCCAATAAATTTGGCTGGTTGATTTTAACAACGGGAAACAAATCAGAAACATCGACGGGTTATTGCACTCTTTATGGCGACACGGCAGGTGGCTTGGCGGTTATTAAAGATGTGCTTAAAACCACTGTCTACGAATTGGCCCGGTTTATCAACACCCGCGCCGGCTGGGCACTGATTCCTGAAAGCACCATCAATCGTCCACCCACAGCCGAACTCCGAGAAAACCAAAAAGACGAAGAGGTGTTGGGCCCCTATTCAGACTTGGACCCCATCATTGTCAATTACGTTGAAAAGAACCAACCCCTCCATCAACAAATATCAAAGAATAAAACGAAAGAATCCTATATTCGTCGGATTCTTAATTTGATTGATCGAAATGAATACAAACGCCGGCAGGCGCCACCCGGCATCAAAATAACACCGCGGTCTTTTGGAAAAGACCATCGGATGCCCATCACCAATCGATACACCCCCCTCTAGCGGAGGTCGCGGGTTATTTCTTCCAACCGGTCCATCGCTTCTTGAGACGCCGGTTGAACCTTGAGGACCAATTTATAAAGCCGTCCAGCTCGATCGAATTGACCATTGTCATAGGCCCATCGAGCGCGCCTCAACAAGCCATCCGCCGAATCCATTTTAGGCTTAGGTTTAACGATTTTTTTCTTGTGGGTTTGTTTTCTATGGTCTACAGGTCGGAGTTTTTCCTCAACCTGGCGATTTTCAGGAACATACGCCTTGATGGGAGTGACCCGTATTGGTTGGCCCTCCAAACTCAGGAATTGTTTTAACTCTTGAACTGAATATTTCTGGGTTGGGCCCATGGAAGCTTTTCGGTGATTAAGGAATTTTTCCATCCACGGATCGGTGGCAGAGACAACACTCCCCATCAATAAACACAGAATGAGGTAGAGAATGAATCTTTGATTAACAGACATACCTGCTCCTTTGGAGGGGAGCAGAGGGGTTTATTTTTTGGAAACTTGGGCTTCAATTAACGATAAAAGTTGTGAGTAGGGAAGAATTTGGATTCCCAAATTTTCAGCCCATTCAAGAACACCCTCATCCGCTGAAACCAGCGTTCCTTTGATTTCATAGGCCAACAAAAGCAAATCCACATCCGCTTTGGAGTCAAGCATTCCTTCGCGCATCATACGTCGGAAGGACTCGCGCAAACTTGATACCAATTTGGCATCAGCACGCACCTCTCCAGGCTTGGATTTCAACGGAACCCCCTCAACCGGTGGTACCTGCAAAGCCTCGCGTACATGCCTTTCAGCCAATCGCAAGCCGCGATCCACTCTATCGCGAAAACTTTCGACCAAGGAATAAATAAAGAAACCGGGAACTTGAATGGAATGTTTTTCGGGAGGTTTTTGGTGAACCTGCGTTAAAAGGTCCTTGGGGATTTTCGATTCCTCCGCAAAATGCATGAGTTCGCGGTAAATACTCGGGGGCATAAAGATGGAAATATTTTGGTGTTTTTGGACCATTTCGAGAAATCGAGTCAATGCTTCCGTCGGAGAAGATCCCCACGTTTGCGCAGAGGCGGGATTAACAAACAAACTCGTATCTAGAATTAATTGGATGGGCATGACTTATTCTTCAGGTTTAGATTTTTGAATGGTGCTACCGATCAAATGTCGCAAATCTTTGGCCCGAAAAGGCTTGGGTAAAAAACCTGCGACATTGGGTTCATCTTTGAGCAGTTTGATGGTGGACTCATCGAAATTTTGCGCAGTCATAATAACAATCGGAATCGATCGCGTAGCCGGATTGTCTTGTAATAATCGGACAGCTTCATATCCACCGATGTCAGGCATCATCACATCCATTAAAATAAGCGCGGGTTTGGTTTTAATCGCCAAATCCACCCCTTCCCGACCATTATAAGCGCTGAGAATGCGGTAATCGTCCTCCAAGGCATCAAACATGACGCTGTGTATGGCGGCTTCATCATCAACAATTAGAATCAACTGTTTATCCTTGGCTTGGTATCCAATATCAATAACAGTCAAACCTTCGTTTACCAATTTGAAATGGCCTCCCCTTTGGTGTCCTTGCGTAGAGAATTAACCGCCACAAAACCATTCAAAAGCGAATACATCCAATCCCCTTGGTCGTCGAACCGATCTTGAACGGTATTTAGATTTCTCGAATAGAGATGGCGAAGTTCAACAGAGGGGATACGTTTCAAATATTGAGGAACCAACGCAGATGAAAGACGCGTTTCAGGGGTTCCCTCATCAGAGGGATAACGTCCAAAATTGTCGGAATAATAAATAGCCAAGGCCCCGCGCAGATCTCCAAGATGGGACTTGGTTCTGGCCTCGCGGGATTGATAGAGCATCAACTGGAATTTTGGAACAGTGATATAAGCCACCACCCCCAAAACTACAATAATCATAAGCGCTTCAAGAAAAGTGAGGCCTGACTGTGATTTCATATTGATAACTTGCCCTATTTTGAATTTCATTTCAACAGGAAAACAAAAAGCCCGCCATCCTCAATGGTCCGAGGAGGGCGGGACTTTTTACATGTGAATCCGTGTTTGGTTTTATGAAATAAAACTAGACGCGGGCAACATTTGCGGCCTTTGGTCCCCGTTCTCCAGGAACTTCATCAAAGGTCACTTCTTGTCCTTCGGCAAGGCTTTTGAAGCCTTCACCCGTAATCGCCGAGTAATGTACAAACACATCACCCGATCCATCTGCTTTTGCGATAAAGCCGAAACCTTTCGCGTTGTTGAACCACTTTACTGTACCACGTTGACTCATTTTTTTCTTACCTCTACTGTTTTCGATGATTTGCCAGCTGAACGGCATACGGCCCGTGCAGGCAGCAAAAAGGATTGATTAGAACTCTCAAAGGGGGTTTGTCCGGAGGGAGTAAAATCTAAATACGATGAAAAACAAAAACTAATCATGAAATCTGGTCGGGATTATGCATTAAGAACTTGAGGGATGCAAGCACTATTTCAAATTCACAAACTTTCGGTGCTCCTAGATACCGCTTCACATTCATTTCTGATGCTATATGAACCAACATTGCCATCGATTTTTCAAGTTAAACATAATGGTTGCATCCCGCCCAGACTACAAGAAGTGTATGAGACAAACTATGCGTGAATACAACATGATTGACTGTGGTTAACTACTGGGACTTCCGATTACTCGATTATGCGTCACGGCCAGTCACCGATGGCTGGAAAATTTAAAAATGCGATGCAAGCCAATAGTGAAATGCTGCAAATTAACAATGTTTCAGAGAATTTCGGGGTACCAAGAGAGGTCAATCGGTCCCTGAATTTCGCGATGATAACCCAAAAGAAAATTGGCGCCAGCGATAACCACAGGGGCTCATAAATAAAATTCCCGAGGCCCATAAAGATTTTCTCTGCATTGCGTATTATCACACTTGCTATCCAACCAGAAACTGGAACCAAATAGAGAAACCATTTTGGAATGAAGGCCGAGACTGACGAAAAGAAAACTCGCTTAAAAAGCATGGCGGGACCTACATAAAAAAGAATTAGAAGGACAAAAATGCAAATCAGGAAAAACAGTTGTTTCAAGTAAGTACTCAAATGCAAACCTCTCCTTCGCTGTGGCGCCCGACGGTTTGATGGACCAACGGGTCCGCCCATTTGCCGTGGGATTTGATGAGCTCAATCAGTTTTTCATCGGCAATTTCACTGGGGATTGATTTTTCTACACAAGTTTTTCCCACATACAAATTAATCTTGCCAGGGCCGCCGCCCACGTACCCGAAATCGGCATCGGCCATTTCACCGGGACCGTTGACGATACAACCCATGATCGCGATTTTGACCCCTTTGAGGTGGCCCGTCTTGGCTTTGATGCGTTCGGTGGTGGATTGCAAGTCAAACAACGTTCGCCCACAAGAAGGACAAGAAACAAATTCTGTTTTTGTGATACGGCTGCCGCAGGCTTGGAGGAGGTTGTAAGCGAAATCTAAATTTTCTTCAGACGGGCCCGATGATGCCACCTGAATGGCATCTCCCAGCCCATCGCAAATCAAACTTCCCAAAACAGAAGCGACGGGCAAAGAAGGTGTTGTTGTTTGAACAGAAAGAACCAAAGGAATTTTTTCGTCAAATGATTTTAAGGCCAACATGAACCGACGCGCCTCATGGACCGACAAGGTCTCTTGAGGAAAATCCAACCAGGCCAAAAGGGTCATCCGTCCATTTTTTAAACGTTCTATCGCTTGGATCAAGGGCTCTGTTTTGGCGGAGGCCAACACCAACCCCGCGCTATTTTGACGACACAATTGAACGGCGGCGGCCAATTGACCTTCCGTCAAATGGTTCTGAAAGTGAACCACGTAGGCATCGGCGGGAGGAAGGGTCGCATCGATGTTCTCCGCGGAGCAAGAAATCCAGTACGAGAGGCGATGGGTCTGACTCTCCATTTGGGACCGAAATGAAGAATAAAGCGTTGCAAATGACGGCCCCCTAAAAGGCAACACAATAATTTCGGGAGGAACTTCTTTTTTAAACCGATTTTCCATCAGCGCCATGAGACTGTCGGCGCTGTTCTCCTGCAGCATCAGTGAACTAACAATACGGATGGGGGCCGCCCCTCCTATCGAAATAGGCCCGGACATGACGGGTTCCGTTTCCCGGCGTGTATTAAACGAAGCCTGTCCATCCATTGTTCGGTCAACGTGAGTTTTCCAAAGGGTTTCATAATGACGCGCCAATTCTTTGGCCACTGGAATTTCAAACTCAGGATCTTCTGTAAGTGAAACCCGAATGGTGTCTCCAATGCCATCCTCCAGCAAACTGCCAATGCCGACCGCGGACTTGATGCGACCATCGGGACCGTCCCCCGCCTCTGTCACACCCAAATGAAGCGGATAATTCATGTTTTCTTCCGTCATCCGTTTCACCAACAGCCGATACGCCGCAATCATGATTTTGGGATTGGAGGCCTTCATGGAAAAAATAATGTCGAAAAACTGGTTTTGTTCGCAGATGCGCGCATATTCCAAGGCGGACTCGACCATCCCCTCCGGCGTGTCGCCATACCGGTTCATGATTCGGTCGGAAAGCGATCCATGATTGGTTCCAATGCGAAGCGCGCGTTTGAGTTTTTTAAGTTTGAGCACGAGCGGCGTAAATTTACCTTCAATGCGTTTGATTTCGTCTCGATATTCTTCATCGGTATATTCGCGAACTTTAAACGCTTTTCCATCAACAAAATTGCCGGGGTTGATACGAACTTTCTCTACAAAGTCGGCGGCCACCATCGCGGCATCGGGACGAAAATGAATATCCGCGACCAGCGGGATGCGGCACTTTTTTTTGATCAAGGACGATTTGATCGCTTCAAGATTTCTGGCATCCAGAGCGGTGGGGGCGGTGATGCGGGCGATTTCACACCCCACCTCCGCCAATCTCAACACCTGCGCCACGGTGGCTTCGGTGTTCATCGTATCGGTGGTGGTCATCGATTGAAGGCGGATGGGATTGGTTCCACCTACGCCCACAGTCCCCACCTTGACTTCGCGGGTGGGGCGACGCAAAGGCTTCATTAGGCTCAAGGAAGCTGGGTTTCTCCCATGAGGTATTTATCAATCCCTCGAGCGGCGTTGCGGCCTTGTTTGATGGCGCGAACAACCAGCGATTGACCGATGGCCATGTCACCCGCTGCAAAAACGCCTTCTTTGCTGGTCATGTTATTGGAGTCCACCATCACGTTTCCACGGGGATCCAAGTTGACGCCCAATTGTTGGATCATGCCTTCATGTACGGGATGCACAAAACCCATGGCCAACAGAACCAGGTCCGCGGGCAATTCAAATTCCGAGCCTGGAACATCAACCATCTTCATCTGGCCTTTGTCATCTTTTTTCCATTCGATTTTGACGCCCTGTAGTTTTTTAACGGCGCCATTTTCGCCGGAAAACTTTTTGGTCAAAACGGAATATTGAACCTCGCCTCCTTCTTTATGAGAGGAGGACAACCGTAAAATGCGAGACCACTCCGGCCACGGGTTATCGCTGGGTCTCTCCAAGGGGGGTTTGGGCAAGACCTCTAGAGTGGTCACACTTTTGGCTCCCTGCCGATGACTGGTCCCAATGCAGTCAGATCCCGTATCGCCGCCTCCAATTACAATCACATGTTTTCCGGTGGCTTTGATTTCTTTTTCAGGCGGAAGCTTGTCCCCCGCCACGCGTTTGTTTTGTTGAGGCAAAAATTCCATCGCGAAATGAATTCCATTTAAATCGCGGCCCGGCACAGGCAAATCCCTCGGTTTTTCAGAGCCTCCCGCCAACAACAGCGCGTCAAACTCTTCCAAAATCTTTTCGATCGATATGTTCACTCCGACATGAGCGTTCGTTCGAAAGGTAATTCCTTCATCCTCAAGAAGTTTTTGACGGCGATCCACAATTCGTTTTTCCAACTTAAAGTCGGGAATGCCATAGCGAAGCAACCCGCCAATCCGGTCATTTTTTTCGAAAACCGTGACCCAATGGCCGGCGCTGTTGAGTTGTTGAGCGGCCGCGAGACCCGCAGGGCCCGACCCAATAACGGCGACTTTTTTGTTGGTGCGGGTTTTGGGAGGATGGGCCTTGATCCATCCTTCTTGGAAGCCTTTTTCAATGATGCTGTATTCATTGAGTTTGATGCTGACGGGCGGCGCAATCAAACCCAACACGCAAGAGACTTCGCACGGAGCCGGGCACACACGCCCCGTCATTTCAGGTAAATTGTTTGTTCGAAGCAGTCTTTCCAACGCGTCTTGCCAACGACCGCGGTAGACCAAATCGTTCCAGTCGGGAATCAGATTATCAACCGGGCATCCCCAATGACAGGTGGGAATGCCGCAATCCATACAACGCGCGCCTTGGGCTTTGACGCCTTCATCTTTGAGAGGGATGGTGACTTCTTTCCAATCCTTTAACCGTTCTTCAACCGGCCGATAACCGACATCTTCTTTCGGAATGGTGATGAACCCGCGAATATCGCCCATAACTAGCTCCAGCTCTCCACTTTTTTGGATTCGATGGCCCGCCCACTTTGCTTGGCGGCCATTTCACCGAGCGCACGCCGATACTCTTTCGGGTACACTTTCACAAACTTGGGAAGCACAGCCTCCCACTCCGACAAAATTTTCTTGGCCACAGGACTGCCTGTCAACTCTCCATGGCGGTGAATGAGATTCTTGAGGATGTGCACATCGTCTTTTTCAACCACGGGTTCCAGATCCACCATCGCCAAATTGCAGCGATTCTTAAATTGCCCGTCCTGGTCAAGCACATAGGCGATACCCCCGCTCATACCGGCCGCGAAATTACGGCCCGTGGCGCCCAAAATAGCCACCACGCCACCGGTCATATATTCGCATCCATGGTCGCCCACACTCTCAACGACAGCCCGCGCGCCGCTGTTGCGAACGGCAAAACGTTCCCCCGCCATACCTCGGAAAAAGGCTTCGCCTTTGATGGCGCCGTAGAGAACCACATTACCCACAATCATATTTTCCTCGGCCGCGAAGACGCTCTGTTTGGAAGGATAGACGATCACCCGTCCACCTGAGAGGCCCTTGCCCACATAATCATTGGCATCGCCTTCCAACTCCAGTGTAATACCCGGCGCCAAAAACGCGCCAAAACTTTGACCCGCCGATCCTTTAAGTTTGCAGTGAATGGTCCCGTCAGCGAGCCCTTCAGCTTCAAATTTACGAGACACTTCGCTGGAAAGAATGGCCCCCACCGTTCGATCAACGTTGTTGATGGGCATTTCGATTTTGACAGGGGATTTCTTCTCCAAAGCCGGCTTGGCTTTTTCGATGAGTTTGTAATCAAGAACCTTTTCGAGCCCGTGGTCTTGTGTGGTGGTGTGCCGAATGGACACGGGCGGTTCAATCTTGGGCTTGAAAAGAATAGAAGAAAGGTCCACGCCTTTGGCTTTCCAATGGTCCACGGCGGGCTCCATTTCTAGGCGTTCCACATGCCCGACAATCTCATCCACACTGCGCACGCCCAATTTGGCCAACAATTCGCGGATCTCTTCGGCGAGCAACGTAAAGAAATTAACCACATATTCCGGCTTTCCTGTAAATTTTTTCCTGAGGTCTGGATCTTGAGTGGCCACTCCCACCGGGCAGGTGTTCAAATGGCAAACTCGCATCATCACGCAACCCAAGGTAATAAGAGGGGCGGTGGAAAATCCAATTTCATCAGCTCCCAACAAAAAGGCAATAACGCAATCTCGGGCGGTTTTCATTTGTCCATCGGTCTGAACACGAATTCGACCGCGCAAATCGTTCATTACAAGAACCTGTTGCGTTTCAGCCAAGCCCAATTCCCACGGGAGACCGGCATATTTGAGCGAGGTCAAAGGCGACGCGCCTGTCCCGCCTTCGTGGCCGGCAATCAAGACCAAGTCGGCTTTCCCTTTGGCCACACCAGCCGCCACGGTTCCCACGCCCACCTCGGAGACCAATTTCACGCTCACATTCGCTTTCGGGTTCGCATTTTTTAAATCGAAAATCAGTTGAGCCAAATCTTCAATGGAATAAATATCGTGATGGGGAGGCGGGGATATAAGCGTGACGCCCGGTATGGAATTTCTAACCGCTGCGATTTCGTCGGTCACTTTGGCGCCGTGAAGTTGACCTCCTTCGCCTGGTTTGGCGCCTTGCGAAATTTTAATTTGGATTTCGTCGGCATTGACCAGATAATGACTGGTCACGCCAAAACGCCCCGACGCCACCTGTTTAATTTTGCTCCTCTTGAGATCGCCTTTCGCGTCCGGCTTAAAACGGCCGGCGTCTTCGCCGCCTTCCCCGGTGTTGCTGCGCCCGCCCAGACGGTTCATGGCGATGGCCAAGGCTTCATGCGCTTCTCGGCTGATGGAACCAAACGACATTGCTCCGGTGCAAAAACGTTTCGCGATCGAACTGACCGGCTCCACTTCATCAATGGGAATTGATTTTTCTGAAAACTTAATTTTCATGAGACCCCGCAGCGTGGCCAAGTTGTGGTTCCGCTCATCGATGAGGCGGGAAAATTCCTTAAAGGCGCCCCGGTTGTTGGTGCGCGTGGCGTATTGAAGTTTGTGGATGGTGTTTGGGTTGACCATGTGATATTCGCCATCTTTACGCCATTGATAGAACCCGCCCACGTCAAAATCTTCGACGCCCCCCTCCACATCCGGAAAGCCTTGCCGGTGCCTCATCAAGCACTCCTCGGCGATGGTTTCAATATCGACGCCCGCCACGCGAGAAGCGGTCCAGGTGAAATATTTGTCGATCACAGATGGATTGAGACCGACCGCTTCAAAAATTTGCGCGCCCCGATAACTTTGAATGGTGGAAATTCCCATTTTCGCGATGATCTTGAGCAAGCCTTTTTTGGTGGCCTTGATGTAATTTTTGAAGGCCTGTTCAAATGTCAGTTCTTTCGGCAGGAGACCTTGTTTGATCATGTCGGCGATGGTTTCAAGCGCGCCGTACGGATTGATGGCGCCCGCCCCATATCCAATCAAAAGCGCAAAGTGATGAAGTTCGCGCGCTTCCCCCGTTTCAACCGCCAGGCCCACTTTCGTGCGTGTTCCCTCACGAATCAAATGGTGATGAACAGCCGCCGTGGCAAGCAAGGCCGGGATGGGCACATTGTCCACATCCACACCTCGGTCGGAGAGGATAAGAATGGTGAACCCTTTCTTAATGGCTCGAGAAGCCTCTTGGCAGAGTTGTTGAAGGGCCGGGGCCAAACCGTCCACGCCTTTTGATTTCTTAAAAAGAATGGGCAAGGTGGCGGCTTTCAATTTTCCTTCGTTGATCGCCCGAATCTTGGCCAAATCTTTGTTCCCAATAATGGGGTGTGTGAGCTTGAGTTGATGGCATTGTTCCGGAGTTTCCTCCAGCAGATTGCCTTCAGGGCCCAGTGTTCCCTCAGTGGACATGACCGACTCTTCGCGAATCGAGTCAATGGCTGGGTTCGTCACTTGGGCAAACAATTGTTTGAAATAGTTATAGAGAAGCTTGGGACGCTCGGACAAAACGGCCAGCGGGGTATCTTCTCCCATGGATCCGACCCCCTCTTCCCCTTTGGCGGCCATGGGCTGGAGTACATACTTCAAATCCTCAAGCGTGTATCCAAAAACTTTTTGGCGTTTGAGCAAACTGGCATGGTCCGGCTCCGGATAATTGGGAGGTTCGGGCAAACGGTCAAATCGAACCATGTTGTCCTGCAACCATTGTCCATAAGGACGGCGGCTCACCAACGATTTTTTAATTTCCTCATCTGAAATAATTCGCCCTTGGGTTGTATCAACCAAAAACATTTTTCCCGGTTGCAAGCGCCCTTTCAAAACCACCTCTTGTGGATCCACGGGCAACACACCCACTTCAGACGCCATGATCACCCGGTCATCCTTCGTCACATAATATCGAGAAGGACGCAAACCGTTACGGTCCAACAACGCGCCAATCACTTTACCATCGGTGAAGGCCATGGACGCGGGCCCATCCCAGGGCTCCATCAGGCAAGAATGGTATTCATAAAACGCTTTTTTCTCAGCGCTCATGGCCTCATTGCCGCTCCAAGCCTCGGGAACCATCATGAGCATCGCATGGGGCAAGGACCGGCCCGCCGCCACCAACATTTCCACGGCGTTGTCGAACATGGCGGAATCGCTTCCATTGGGGTTGATCACGGGCATCAATTTCTTGATGTCCGTTCCAAAAAGAGGGCTGGAGAGCAAAGTCTCGCGCGCGTGCATCCAATTCACATTGCCGCGAAGCGTGTTGATTTCGCCATTGTGCGCCAAAAACCGGTACGGATGGGCGCGGTCCCAAGATGGGAAGGTATTGGTGCTGTAGCGGGAATGCACCATGGCCAAGGCGCTCTCCAAAGTTTTATCGGCCAAATCCGGAAAATAAGGATGTAGCTGTTCCGACATCAATTGTCCTTTATAAACAATCGTAAAACTGGAAAGACTTGTGAGATAGAACATGTCCTTGTGTTTTAAATCGGACTCGGAAACTTTTCGTTCCGCCAGTTTTCGGATGACGAGGAGCTTTCGTTCCAGCTCCACTTGATCTTTGACTTGAGGGCCTTTTTCAACAAAAAATTGCTTGATGATGGGCTCCCGGCTTCGAGCCACATGCCCAATAGAATGGCTGACCACCGGGACGTCCCGCCATCCCAAAAACTTTTGTCCCTCTTCTTTGACCGTGGCCTCTAACGTCGACAGGCAAAAGGCGCGTTCCTCTTTTTCGATGGGAAGGAATACAAAGCCCACCCCATAACTCCCAGATTCTGGCAAAGCGATGTTGATCTGAGCGGCTTCTTTTTTTAAAAACTTATGCGGGACCTGAATGAGAATTCCCGCTCCATCTCCAGTTAACGGATCGCAACCACAGGCCCCTCGATGGGCCAGATTCTTGAGGATGGTCAATCCATCTTCAACGATTTGGTGGGATTTATTTCCTTTGATATGGACAATAAAGCCGACACCACAGCTATCTTTTTCAAGCTGCGGGTCATAAAGGCCTTGTTTTGGGGGAAGCCCTAGCTGTCTCATCGGGAACACCTTGGAGGAATGAAAAGGAGGTCACCTAAAGCCAACTTCAAAATCTGATTCATAAACGTCCGCGGATTGTACACAGAAACACCCTTCAGTTCAAATAGGAGAAATTAGTCCCAACTGTGCTCGTTGCGGCTGAGGAGGTGGGCACTCTCATTGGGACCCCAACTGCCCGCGGGATATTCAAACAGGGAAACGGTGGGTGTTTTTTCCCAATATTGAACAATCGGATCGATAATTCGCCACGAATCTTCCACCCCATCGCTTCGAGCGAAGAGGGTTTGGTCGCCGATCATCGCATCCAAAAAAAGCCGGGCATACGACTCGGGCGGAGTCCCCTTAAATATATCTTTGTACCCAAAATCCATTTTCACAGTATTCATACAGAGCTTTGGGCCTGGTTTCTTGGCTTCAAACTGCATGGAAATGCCTTCATCGGGTTGGATCCGGAAAGTCAGAACATTGGGAGAAAGGTGACTGGCCAACAATGGCTTAAAAATTGAGGTGGGAACCCGTTTGAAATGAACCGCAATCTCAACCACACGCTCGGCCAACCGTTTGCCTGAACGGATATAAAAGGGCACACCTTGCCATCTCCAATTGTCAATTTCAAATTGAACGGCTGCAAAGGTGGCGGTTCGAGAAGAAGGACTGACTCCCGCCTCTTGCCGGTAACCTACCACCTCCTGGCCATTGATATCTCCCATTCCATATTGGGCGCAGATTGAATTTGTTTGAACTTCTGCCTGCGACATCGGCCGGATGGCCTCTAGAACTTCATTCCGCTTATTACGAACGGTATTGGCATTTAAATTGATGGGCGCTTCCATGGCAATCAATGCCAACAATTGCAACAAATGGTTTTGGAACATATCCCTCAACACACCCGCCTGCTCATAATAGCCCGACCGATGCTCGACGCCCAATTGTTCAGCGGCGGTTATTTGGACATGATCGATGAAATTGCGGTTCCACACCGGTTCAAAAAGGACATTCGCGAATCGAAACATCAATATATTTTGAACGGTTTCTTTGGCGAGATAATGATCAATTCGATAAATTTGATCTTCCGTCAGAATGGATGAGATATCTCGATTGAGACTTTGGGCCGAATCCAACGAATCGCCAAAAGGTTTTTCAATGATCACACGGACCCAACTCTTGGGGTCCTCTAGCTGAGAATAGGCCAGATCGGTTTTTCCCATACGATTGACGATGGGCGCGTATAGAGAAGGTGGAGTGGACAAATAAAAAATTCGACGCAAACCCACCTGAAACTTCTTGTCCAACTCATTTAACGACTTGTGAAGGTTTTGATAGACCAACGGCCCATCATAATCGCCGGACAAATAAAAACAACGATCCAAAAAGGGCTCAACAAGCTGTGGAAAGGGACCAGCGGATAGACCCTTGCGAATTTTCTCCCGGAATTGTTGATCGGTCATGACGGTTCGGGCCACTCCCATCACATAAAACTGGGGTGGTAAATTTTTCTCCACAAACAAATGAAAAAGGGACGGGAGAAGTTTTCTGTGAGCCAAATCCCCAGAAGCTCCAAAAATAATAATGGCGCAGGAAGATGGTTTTTCTTCGATCAAACACATCTGTTCTTTGGTGATGGTTTGAGAGGTTTGCAATGATGGCATTAAAATCCCGCGGGTTTGACGCCTTTTTGGCCCGTGGCTGCGGTAATGCCCCCCGCGCCGGCCAGGCTCGACCGTTTGGTCCCAGCGTCTTTCACCACGGCATGCCCTCCAAATTGGGCTCGAAGAGCCGCCAACACTTTGTTGGTGAAGGCATCTTTCTGACGTGACAAAAACCGTTGATAGAGAGACAAAGTAATGACTGGTGCCGCCACACCGGACTCAACAGCTTGTTGAACGGTCCAACGACCTTCCCCGGAATCTTCAACGTAGCCAGCGATATCGGAGAGATTCGAATCCCCTTTAAATGCTTCAGCGGCCAACTCCAACAACCAAGACCGCACCACACTGCCTTGGTTCCACAGCTGGGCCACTTTATAGGCATCGGGTTTATAGGGAGAAGCTTGAAGAATTTCAAAACCCTCTCCATAAGCCTGCATCATGCCGTACTCAATGCCGTTGTGCACCATCTTGACGAAATGGCCCGCGCCAGAACCGCCACAATAAAGGTATCCATTTTGAGGAGCCAGGTCTTTCAACAAGGGTTCGATCCGCTTAAATTCTGATTCCGCCCCCCCCACCATCGTGCAATATCCCAACTTGAGCCCCCATATGCCTCCTGATACACCCGCGTCCAGATATCGAATGCCCAGTTTGGAAAGCTCTTCCGTATGGCGAAGGTCGTCTTTGTAATAACTGTTGCCGCCGTCAATAATTAGATCGCCTTTGGACAGAAGCTTGGAAAGCGCTTGGATATGTTCTTCGAGGGGTTGACCGGTGGGAAGCATCAACCACACAATGCGTGGACTTTTGAGTTTCTGGACGAAATCTTCCAACGTGGTGGTTCCGATGGCGCCGTCTTTGACGATTTCTTCCACTTTAGAAGCGGTACGGTTATAAACCACCACCTCATGCTTGGCGAGCAACCATCGACGCGCCATGTTCATTCCCATCCGGCCGAGCCCGATCATCCCAATCTGCATAAAAAATTCTCCTGAAAATTATTTTTTATCGTCTTTATTTTCGGATTTGTCTTCCATTCCTTCCTTCAAGCCATCTTTAAATGACTTGATGGATTTCCCCAAACTGCGCGCGACTTCCGGCACACGCTTGGCGCCAAACAGAACCAATATGATCACCAAAATGACCAACAATTCACCCATGCCAATGTTCGGCATAAACCCTCCTATCCCTCCACCACTTTGTAAGCAACGATCTTTAGCTTCAAATCAACTCCCACCGGGCGCTGATACCACACTTTCTGAGGAACATCCAAACGCACAAAGGCTTCTCCTTCTGATCCTTTGATCACAACCGCGTCATCCAAACTTCCTGACCAAAGCCGCGCAATCAGGTTCGCCCCCGCTTTGATCGGTTTCATATCGAATCGAACTTTGATCCACCGGGCCTGAGGCGGTACGAGTTTCGTTAAATCGACCTCGGGCATTATCCCAGAAAACGGCGTTCTTTCGCCGCTTGCGTAATGAGATCGGGTAGATTTTGGGTGTCGTTTTTGGCGAGCAAATTTCTCATGGCGCGAGTAAGCGACTGATGAATGATATTGCTCCCCACTTCAACCTTGAGCAAGCGAACGGTGTGTCGAATCTCATCCGCCACGCGAGGGGGCAAAGCCGAAAGACATTGGGGATCAAAAAACGTCATGGCATCACTCATGTCCGCCAAAAAGTTGGGATAATGCTCAATGATGTATTTGATTTCGGAGGGTTTTAAATCCGCCAGGCCCAAAAGTTCGGGTGGCAAACCCCAAGAATACAGCGATGAGCAAAAACTAATGGCCCGTGGCAGACGTTTGCCGGCCACGGCCCGCGTATAACCGAAAAGTCCCGTGTGAAGTTTCCGTTTTCGGCGGGGCGGGACAAAACGAGCCATGCCGTTGATATGCGCGTTAAGTTTTTCGACTTGACGCGAATAGGTTGCGGATATTTTCTCGATGACGCCCAACAAGACCGCTTCATCCTCGATGGCCACCGGGGCTCGACGTCGTGATTTCCGAATAATTCCGATCGCCTTGCGAACCAATTCCTCCGGATAATCAAATTTGAAGGCGGACTGTACGGTAAAAGTTTGGACAGAAGGATACCCATTCAGCCGGCTTTTCACATTGGTGGGTTTGAAATTCCCTCGAAATGGCGCCGAGCCCAAACCCACAATGGGATAAATGGGAAGGCCCAACTTAAGCTCCAATTGATGCAGTTTATGCAGCGCCAGCTTAATAAGTAAGACGGCGCTGGTGGAACCATAGGTCATCGCCGGATCAGAACGAGCGAGGAATACACGTTGAAACGGGATGTCTTTTCCTTGAAGATATTGTTCCACAATCAAATGTGCGTGAATGAGAGACGGTTTATCTTCAATCAGCGGAATGACATTAATTGATTTGGGAGAAAACTCGCCGATCCACTCCTTAAACGTGATATCCCCCGGCAATACGGGCCGGTCAGATTTCCCCGCCACATAATTTCGATAATAGTTCCAAATGCGGTTCAACTCCGGCGCATTGGTGGTCATCGGCAGAATAATTTCAAAAATGGGCGCGATGTCTTGCCGGTAAAACTGGCGAGCCACATCAAAAGAACGGGGAATGCTTTCCATAATTTCAAGCAGGGCTTTCCCCGATGACCGTTCCCGGTCGGGGTTGGGAACACGCAGGGTCAGAAAAATATTTTTACCGAGTTTCTTTTTCCTAAAGAAGGCACTGTGTTGACTTAAGAGCTTGGGAACCACATGGGCGTCCACCTCTTTACCTTCATGGTCCCACATCTGCTCATCACACCCGAGCGTGCTGTATACGTAAAACGCCTCACGAACTTCTTCTTCGCTCCCCAATTGAGGGCCGTGTGAAAAGAAAGGGATGTTCGCATTATCGGGATGTTGGGTGCTCATGCACCTTGGAATGATATGTACGTCGCTCATGAGCGGGCAAAGATACCAAAAAAAGATCGGATATCGAGGGAACGGCGCTAGGAAGCGGCTGGAATGGTTTTTTCCGAATCTTCCGAATGATGTCGAATGTCTTTCCCCAACACCATGAAGATCACATCTTCGGCGATGTTGGTGGCGTGATCGGCTATCCGTTCAAAATTTCGGGAGATGAGTATTAGGCTCAACGCGCGATTGATCGCCGATGAATCAGACTGCATGAGTTGAAGAAGGATGTTGAAGGCTTCACTCTTCAACTTGTCTTCTTCCGCGTCTTTGGCGACGACCGCCCTGGCCAACTCAACATCACGCTTCACATAGGCGTCCAAGCTGTCCTTGACCATTTTTTTTGCGAGTTCCGCCATGCGCGGAATATCGAAAAGTTTCTTTTCGAGTTGGGGATAACGCAACAAAACCTCGGTTGTTTGCGAAATATTGACAGCTTGGTCACCAATGCGCTCCAAATCGGAGTTTATTTTGATCGCTCCCATGATAAAACGGAGGTCGGTGGCCGTCGGTTGAAACAGGGCCAACAACTTAAAACAACGATCATCAATCTCAATGTGCAATTGATTGACTTCTTTTTCGTTCTGATAAACTTTTTCGAGCGGTTCTTTTTTGCGGTCGACCAAACTTGTCACCGCCAAATGGATCATCTCTTCCACGAGACTTCCCATGTGGAGCAATCTGTATTTGAGTTCGTCCTCAACTTCTTCAAAATGCCGTTTCAATTTATTCCCCTTTTACCCGAACCGACCCGTGATGTAGTCCTGCGTGCGGGACTCCGTTGGATTTGTGAAAATCTTGTCGGTCACGCCATACTCCACCAAATCGCCCAGCAACATAAAGGCGGTGTAGTCTGAAACCCGCGCGGCTTGTTGCATGTTGTGCGTAACGATCACGATGGTTAAATCTTTTTTGAGCTCTAAGAGAAGCTCTTCAATACGTGCCGTGGCGATGGGGTCCAACGCAGAGCAAGGTTCGTCCAAAAGTAAAACTTTCGGACTAACGGCCAACGCGCGCGCAATGCACAGCCGCTGCTGTTGTCCGCCAGATAAATTGAGAGAAGATTCATGCAGCTTGTCTTTCACTTCGTCCCACAATGCGGCGTGCCGCAAGCTCTTTTCGACAATCTGGTCCAATTTTGATTTATCTCTCATTCCATTCAACACCAAACCGGCCGCCACATTCTGGAATATGCTCATGGTGGGAAACGGATTGGGGCGTTGAAAAACCATGCCGACTTTCTGCCGCAAAAGAACAGGATCCATCTCAAAAATATTTTTCCCTTCCAATAGAATTTCTCCCGCATAGGTAGCGGCAGGGTGAATTTCATGCATTCGGTTCATACAGCGGACCAAAGTTGACTTTCCACAGCCCGACGGACCGATCACGGCGGTGATATGCCGATCAAAGATCGACAAATCGACTTGCTTTAAAATGTCAGCGGCGCCATAACCAGCGCTTAAGGATCGAATGTCAATAGCGGTCTTCTGAACCATCGTTGGATTATCAATTTTCATTTCGGGTTTGGGCGCATCAATCGAATCGATATTAGTAATTGTGTTTTCTTTTTCCATAATAGTTTCCATTAATGAGAGGCACTTCCTTTGGAGCGCATCAAAACACGCGCGCCGATATTACCGATCAGGACGACCGCCATAAGGACCAACGCGGCTGCCCAGGCTTGACGATGCCAATCGTCATACGGAGCAATGGCATAAGTGAAAATGGTGTGAGGAAGCGTTGCGATGGGATGAAGCAAGCCGTCGTCCCAAAATCGGTTTCCAAAAGCGGTAAAGATGAGGGGGGCCGTCTCACCCGCAATGCGAGACACCGCCAGAATAGCGCCGGTCATAATCCCGCGGGAAGCCGTTGGTAATACAACCCGCAAAATAACTTTCCATTGCGGCACACCGAGCGCCAAGGCCGCCTCGCGAATACTACCGGGAACCAGGCGAATAAATTCTTCCGTTGTCCGCAAGACCAGCGGAATCATAATAATGCCCAACGCCACGCTGCCCGAAAGCGCGCTGAACCCTTTCATCGGCAACACCACCAAGGTATAGGCAAAGATACCCATGACAATGGAAGGAACACCGTTGAGCACATCGGCGCAGTATCGAATACAAAACCCAATCCGATTGTTTCCGAATTCCGATAAATACACCGCGCCAAAAACGCCAATGGGAATACCGAACACGCAGGCGAGCCCCAACACCTTGGCCGAACCCACAATTGAATTTGCGATACCCCCGCCTGTTTCACCCAGAGGCACGGGAATCTTGGTGAAGAAATTCCAATTGAGAGATGAGATTCCGTGATAGGTGATATATCCCAAGATCAAGAACAAGCTAAAAAGGGAAAAAAATGTAAACACTCCAGTGAGCGTGAACATCGCATTGTTGATCAGTTTGCGTCGGCTGAAGAGATCGTTCATGAACGCCGTCCTTTACTTAAAGTGGTTTTATAAATCATCAAACGAGCCAAACCATTCACAATGATGGTAATAGCGAACAAAGTCAGCGCGATGGCAATCAGAGAATGGACATACAAATCGGAGGTGGCCTCTGAAAATTCATTGGCGATCACGGCCGCCATGGAATAGGCCGGATCAAATAAGGACAGGGAGATCTTCGGCGTGTTCCCAATCACCATCGTTACCGCCATCGTTTCACCCAAAGCGCGACCCAACGCCAAAAAAATTGAACCCAAGATGCCCGACCGCGCGTACGGCAAAACCACCATCCGCACCATTTCCCAATGGGTTGCGCCCAATCCCAAGGAAGCTTCCTTTAATACTTGCGGCACCGACAAAATAACGTCTCTGGAAATACTGGTGATATAGGGGAGAATCATGATGGCTAAAATAATACCCGCCGTTAACAAGCCGATACCATAGGCATGCCCCTGAAAAAAAGGCAAGAACCCCAAGGTCTTTGTTAAAAATGGTTGAGCCGATTTGACGGCCGGCACGAGCACAAAAATTCCCATGAGACCCAGAATGACGCTGGGTATGGCCGCGAGGAGCTCAATGAAAAAAGTGAGGATATTGGAAACTTTTTTGGGAGCCAATTCAGCCAGAAAAATGGCGGACCCGACACCGAGCGGAACGGCAATCATCAATGCAATGATGGATGAAACAATCGTTCCATATATAAAAGGAAGAGCCCCATAAACTTCCATGACCGGGTCCCACACGCTGGTGATGAGAAATTTAAAACCAAAGGCGTCCCATGCCAATTTTGAATTCCGCATGAGCTCCCAGCATATGCCCGCGGCCAAAATCATCACCATGGCGCCAAAGGCCAACATGGTCCATCTAAAAATTCTATCCCCGGCGCGCTCGCTAAGACGGATTCTCCTAAGGGGATTAGGAGGAGCGGCCGGGGATAAAGGTGGAGGTGATTGTTGCAGTTCTTCTACCGGGCTCACTTTATTGACAATATCGCACTTTTAACCATGCTCTTGACCGATTCCGGTAAAGGAGCGTACCCCAAGGTGGGGGCACTTTTTTGGCCGTCTTCCAACATCCAGGTCAGAAAATCTTTGAGAACCATTCCCGTGGAGCCCGTGTTGTTTTGATACACCAACAACCACGTAAAGGTGGAGATGGGATAGGCATTGTCGCCAGGCGCATTTGTGATAGAAACACGGAAATCCTTGGGCATGTTTTTCGCAGCCCCCTCGGCGGCAGCGCTGATGGATTCAATGTCCGCCAAAATAAACTTGCCGGCCTGATTTTTGACAGCGGCATAGGCGAGTTTGTTCTGTTTCGCGTATATGACTTCGGTATACCCGATCGAGTTTTTGGTTTGTTTCACCAACCCCGCGACCCCTTCGTTACCTTTGCCGCCCAAACCCACCGGCCAATTGACCGAAGTTCCTTTTCCCACTTTCTTTTTCCACTCCGGGCTTACTTTGCAGAGATAATCCACCCAACAATAGGTGGTTCCCGAACCATCAGCGCGATGAACCACGGTGATTCTTTCGCTGGGCAAATTGACCTCGGGATTTAAACTTTTGAGGGCCGGGTCGTCCCAGGAGGTGATTTTTCCCAGAAAAATACCGGCCAATGTTTCGCCGTCCAATTTTAAATCCGTCACCCCTTCGATGTTAAACAGAGGCACAACGGCTCCAAGGACGGTGGGGATATGAAGGGATTTTCCATCAACGGCGAACAATTGCTGTTCGGTCATGGGGCCGTCGGTGGCGCCGAAATCCACAGTTTTGGTGGTGAATTGGCGAATGCCGCCTCCAGAACCGATGGATTGGTAATTAATTTTAATGTCGGGTTTGGCTTTGTGATAGTCATCAAACCATTTGCTGTAGATGGGATACGGGAACGTGGCGCCCGCTCCATTTAATGTGGTACCAGCCAAAGAAGGGGTGGTGCTGCCGAGCGCCATAAGAAGCGCCGTCGCCAGAACCATGATTTCTTGTGTGTATGCGTTTTTCATTTTTTTCTCCATTTTGTTGTGAGATGTTAAAACTTGCATGTGACAGTGGTGTGACAACGGCCTTAAAACTTGACCGTGAAGTCGAGCTGCAGCCGATTGATGTCATCGGCCCTTGGCAAAAGCGCGGTGTTGATGACTTTTGTTTGGAAATATTTGGCTTGAAGGAGAATCCAATCTTGCGGAGAGTAGGCCACCCAGAAAATATTGCCTTCCCGGTTCGTTCCTCCATCACCGAAATCGGCATCCGCAACGTCAGCAATGGTCGCATCCGTCCTCACATGTTTTCGGAAATAGGCCACTTCCCATCCATTTTTTGTTCCAGCTTTCCCGACGATGCCTCCCAATTGCCAACCCGTGTTTTCTTTGGGGTTGATGTCGCCTCGAGCCCCTGAGTTTTCCATGTAAGTCCCATTAATTAATACGGGGGTTCGGAAAATCCAGCTCGACAAAACTCCTGTGAATTCATGCACATTGAAATTGTTAATAACGGTGCCCGTGGATGTGGAAAAACGTCGGTTCCCTTCGTTGTTGACAACCGCGCCCATATCTCCATAGCGCTCATTAATCCAGTCATAATTGGCGTAGGCGAATTTAAAACGACTTTCCAATGGAAGTTTCACCTCAGCCCCCACCTGGTTGCCGATCATCCATTGATCGCGTTGCTCGGGGCCAGCTGACTGAGAGGTCGTCGTGGTCAAGGCTTCGGTAGCGTTGTTACCGCTGTCCTCATCCACCACCATTTGGAGAGCATTCACGAAAATGTTGACGGGCCCCACCAACTGGCTATAACTTTCGGAAAATCCTTCCGGGTTAAAATCCGTGTCCCATATCGCATCGGCGGAATAGGGCCGCCAGAGGGGATTTTCCATACGACCCGCTTGAAATTTGAGCGCCTCGAGAGGGGCCCATGTCAAATATATTTTATCGATGTAAATCGACTTTTGACTGGAGAGGTTGTCAAAAGACTGGTTTGTGGATGTCTGTTCACCCGTACCGGAAGCCAAAGTGAATTTGGCCATGAAATTATTGGGCAATTTGACATCGGTGTTTAATCTCAACCGGAATCGGAGGCGGCTCCGATCAACTTGGCCCGCCGTTTTCTTATCGAACATTTCTCCACGGAGTCGAAGATCACCACTCCATTTAATGTCTTTTACCCATTTGCTGAAAGTTTGTGTGGTTTCCGCTTTGGCTTGGGTGGCGGCCAGCATGAAGACCATTGCCACATAGGCCAACAACCCAACCCCTCTTAGAGCCTGTATAAAAACCCCGAATGATCGTCGCCCCGGCACGCTGTTTGGCCGGGGTCTAGACTCTACCGTCGCGAACACCTGGGTCCCGGCCAGAGACATGCCGGGACGACGGCTTTTTATACACCCTCTTAGTTTTCTGAACATGAATGAATCCTCCTGAGATTTTGAATAAATGCAGGCGGATTGTAGAGGAGAGATCCATCATTCACCATACCGGCCAAGTAAAAGCTGTGTGACAACCGGATGAACAAGAAAGGAAAGTGACCTAAATATAAGGAAGGAGAACCGTGAAAGAGGACCCTTGACCCGCCGAGCTCGACACTGTTACCGTTCCGCCGTTGGCTTCCACGAGATGTTTGACAATGGAAAGTCCAAGACCGGTGCCACCCATGGCGCGGGAGCGGGCTTTGTCCACACGATAAAAACGTTCAAAGATGCGGGGGATGTCTTGGGCGGGAATACCAAGGCCGGAGTCGGTGACGGTCACCTTGACCTGCGGCCCTTCCACCCCGGCCCTAAGTTCCACCCGACCGCCTTCGAAATTAAATTTTAGAGCGTTGTCCAACAAATTATTGAAAATTTGTTTCACATGTTTTTTATCCGCAAACACCAGTGGCAAGCCTTCGGGGATTTTGAAATCAATATTGATTTTCTTGCGTTTCGCCACAGGAGCCATTCCCTCCACCACTTCTTGAAGCACGCTGGCCAAATCCAAATTTTCCTTGAGAGGGTTTTGATGTCCCGATTCTATGGCGGTCAAATCAAGCAAATCTTCCACCAGGGCCGTCATATTGTCCGTTTGTTTCTCAATGGCGGCCACAAAATCCATACCGAATTTGGGATCTTTCAGCGCACCCGCATGGAGAGTCTCTGCAAAACCTTTGATGGCTGCCAAGGGCGTTCTTAATTCGTGGGAAACATTGGCGACGAAATCTCTGCGAACTTGCTCGAGGCGCCGCAAACGGGTGACGTCGTGCAACACCATGAGGGCGCCCACCTTCTCCCCCTTTTCAATCAAGGGAACGGCAATGGCTTCAAATATGTGTTCATCGGGGTTGAAAGCGCGGACTTCATCGGTGCGGATTTTTTGATCTTGAAGCACATTTTGCAGCAAGACATTCAGTTGGTTTTGGCGAACCACTTCCAACAAATGTTTGCCTTTGGCTTGGGCGGGGTCAAATTCAAACAAATCAGCCAAGGCTTGATTGATAAATAAAACTCGGCCATCGGTATCAACGGCCACCACACCTTCCATCATATTGGAAAGAATGGTCGTCATCAGAGATCGGTCGATGTTGTTTTCAGACTCCATGGTCGAACTTCAATCCAATTTGAGGCGATATCCGACATTTTTGACCGTTATAACCCGGTGGGCTTCACTTCCCAACTTTTCCCTCAGCCGAGCGATATGTTGGTCAACGGTACGAGTATCTATGTCAAGAGAGTTGTCGTACCCCCAAACCCGCTCCAAAAGTTGATCACGCGTTAAAACTTTTCCATTGGATCCAATAAGACATTTAAGAAAATCAAATTCCTTGGAGCTGATGGACAACTGTTTCCCCTGAACCTTGACCACATACCGATCCAGGTCCACCTCCAGCTCTCCGGCCCTCAACACAGTTTTGGGATCGGCAGATCCGCTGGTCCGTCTTAAAATAGCTTTGATGCGCGACATGACTTCTCGAACACTGTAGGGCTTGCTGACATAATCGTCGGCCCCCAATTCCAATCCCAACACACGGTCGACCTCCTCAGATTTCGCGGTCAACATCAAGATGGGCACCTTCGATTCTTGTCGGGCAATCCTGCAAAACTCAAATCCATCGAGCTTGGGCAACATCAAATCCAAGATAATCAAATCGGGCTTTTCTTTGCGGAAGAGGGCCAGGCCACTCTCCCCGTCATAAGAAACCAAAGGCCGATATCCTTCCTTCTCAAGATTATATTTGAGGATTTTGACGAGGTCTTTTTCGTCTTCAACAATGAGTATTTTTTCTTTGGCCATAATTGGATACTACCACTCTCTCAGGTAGAAAGATCTTTGGAGGAGCAACAATCATTGAATTATTCCTATGGCTTCTCGAACCATGGCATTCACTTCAGTCGGGAGCGGAGCGAAATCAAGTTTGGTGACATAGGACTGTCCATCGTTCAACATCCAATACAAAAATTCTTTGAGGACGGCCCCCTTGCCATCGCGATTTCGTTCATTCAAGAGAAGCCAGGTATATGTTGAGATGGGATAACTGTTTTCACCATCCGCGTCGGTGATGGAAACGCGAAAATCAACCGGCATTCGGGTCGAAGCCGCGGCCGCAGACAGGGTCTCAACGGTGGCCTTAATAAACTTGCCGCGCTTATTTTTCACCGCTCCAAAGGGAATATTGTTGTGCTTGGCATAGACCAACTCAACGTAACCCAACGAGTTGGGTGACTGACGAACCAATCCGGCGACTCCTTCATTGCCTTTTCCTCCAATCCCGATCGGCCAATTGACGGACATCCCAGTCCCGACCTGTTGCTGCCATTCCTCGCTGATCTTCGCGAGATAATCCGTAAAACAGAAGGTGGTACCGGATCCATCTGAACGGTGGACCACCGTTATCGTAGTGTCGGGAAGATCAATCCCCGGATTGAGGGCCGCGATCGCCGAATCGTCCCAGGTTGTGATTTTTCCAAGGAATATATCAGCCAGTATGGGCCCTGTAAAATTTAAATTTTCGATTCCAGGCAAATTGAAAGCTGGAACCACTCCCCCCACCACTGTGGGGATATGTAAAGTTTTTCCATCCACTTTCGCCATCTCACTGTCCGACATTGATTTATCTGTGGCACCGAAGTCAATTGTTTTAGCGATGAGCTGACGAATCCCTCCCCCTGATCCAATGGATTGATAATTGATCTGAACTTCCGGGTATTTCTTTTGGTACTCGTCGAACCATTTACTGTAGATCGGGTATGGGAACGTCGCCCCTGCTCCATTGAGTCGGGTATCTGTCAGGGCCTGGCTTGTAGCGGACAAAAAAACCGTGGCGGCACCAAAAATTCGCAGCCAACAAGATAGTTTTTTTAGATTTCTCATCATTATTTCTCCGTCAATAAATTAAACCGTCGTGGGTTCGGCGGGATCTTAAAAGGTACCTTTGAAAAATCCTATGTCAATAAAGTAAATCATACGTGACAAAGGCGTGACTCTGGACCTGTAACACTCCTGTTACCTGTTGTCATAAAACATTAATCCCAATAACACGCCCCCTTCCAATACGCCTAGTAAACTTTTACTCATGAAAACGCATTTATCCTCGCGCATAATGCCCCTCACATTGGCTGTCGTATATTTCTTCAACAACGCCCTATGGGCCGGCAGATATGAGAAAAGTTTTTGGGAAGAGCATTGGCAAGCGGTTCATAGGGCCCACGTCCAAGCAACGTCCTCCCCGATGAGCCCCTCCACTTCAATTCATCCGCCACCCTTCGAGATGGGACTTCCATCCGTTGCAGAATTGGATGATCTCCTCAAGAATCTACCTTCAAGTTATGGGTCGTTTCGAAGAGTTTCAGTGCCGAAAGGCCAGAAGAACCCAAAAATAATCATTCATATTCAAGATGTTCATATGAACTTGGAAGCGCAAAGCAACATAGGCCTCGTGCTTCAGGCCCTCATCAAAGAAAACCAAATTGACCTTCTCGCGCTGGAGGGGGCCTTTGCGCCTATTGATCTGACGACCTTACGCCATTTCCCTGACCAACACGCCATCCGCAAGGTGGCGGATTATTTTCTCAAGATCAACCAAATTTCTGGGCCCATTCACAGCGCGCTGACAAGCCCCAGAATAATCCCATCGGTCGTTGGAGTGGATGATCCCATCCAATATCAATCGAACGTGGCTGCTTATAAGCAAGCAGCCCCAAGGGTCGAAATTTTCAAGAGGGAGTTGTTCATTCAGGAGAAAATCCTGACGGAGAGAAAAAGGAGGTCTTTCAATACCCAACTACTATCGTTTGACAATCAGGTGGAAGCCTATCGAGCGGGACAGCTTTATATCGGGGACTATTGCCGGATCCTCTCCCAAGTGTCGCCCCGAATACTCCCCAGCGTCCTTGCCTTTATGAAGGCGCTTCACATGGAATCCTCGTTAAATTTCACTCAAGTGGAAAGAGAAAGAACCCTCCTCATCGCGCATCTCATTGAAAAACTGGACAGACGCCAAACCTCTGATTTTTTGAGCGCCAGCACGGCTTATCAACGGGAACAATTTCACCGCAAGGATTTCTATCGCGATCTCCGTGCACTATGCCACAAAAAAAATATAGATCTCGCCCACTACCCCGCGATGGAGGCCTACCTCCGTTATGTCTTTCTCTCCGACAGAGTTGAAGCCGAAAAAGTTTTTGACGAAATAAGGCAGATGGAAAAGTGGAGCTACACAACTTTAATCCAGACCCCGCAAGAGGAGCGCTTGGTGGTCGATTCGAGGCGAGCCCACTTGACGAAAAAACTCGTGGAATTTTCTCTAACCTCAAAAGAATGGCAAGAATATAAGGAAACTCTAAGAGCCTGTTTAAAAGCCCCGAGGGGCCGTCGCCCCGGCACGCTGTTTGGCCGGGATCCAGGTTCTACTGTCGGGAACACCTGGGTCCCGTACCGTTCCATAATGATCTTGGTCAGTGCGTACCGGCATTATGCAAATCAATGGATCGATACGGCCAGAGGCATGCCGGGACGACGGCATTTTATACCCCCTTTAAAATCAAAACCAACCTCTCTAAAACCTTTCGAATCTTTCTATGAACAAGCCGAACTGCGCGATCACGCCATGGTCAGCAACCTATTGAAAGAAATGGAACAAAAAAAAGCCACGGTGGCCGTGCTGGTCGCCGGCGGATTCCATGCCCCCGGCATTGAAAAATTCGCAAGCGCCTCGGGAGCCGCCTTCATCTCCTATGTCCCCAAAATCACCCAAGTAAATTCTGAAAACGGCGCCACCTATCTCAGCATCTTTGCTCAGGAAAAAACACCGCTTGATAAATTGTTTGAGGGTGAAAGATTAAATCTGGCGAAACCCCCCCTTCCAAAGCAAACCAATCTGGCTTTCGGTCTCCTTACGCGCCTGTTCCTAGAGGCGCGGAATCCCAATCGTCCTGTCCCAGCCAAAATCGAGCGGGACATCCACCGTTGGTTTCCCCCACATTTCCGGTTGTTGACGTGGGATGAAAAGAACGGAACATCTTCAGGGATTTTGGCCGTTCCCGATGGCGCTCCTTTACGTATGGAAATGTCTATCAAAAACGATTCAATTGAACGGTTCAATGTTTTCATCGCTGAAGAATTAAAATTTTTCATCATCAATACCCTCGGATGGAGTATTTCGCTGGCCATTTCAGATCCGTTAATTGCCATCGTCGTTCGAATCCTGTTTTTCCTTATCGGAGCTCTTGATTACGGTTTTTCACATCAAAATATTTTTCGCAGAGAATTTCGAGATATTGTTTGGGTTCGAGCGGCAAATAGCGCAGATAAAATGAACTTCATGCTGCTGGGGGGACTTTTCCAGATTGGTTCCCTTTTGCCCCTTCCAAATTTCTTGATGGGTCCCGTTGCGCACCTGTTCTACAACCAGTTTTTAACCCGACTTTTTCCCAGGCTGTGGTTGGGAATGGGAAAATCCATCGCTGAAGGGGTTCAAACTGAAAAAGAAAAGGGCCTGATCGGATCCTCCATGGCCCGTAGGTCCAAAAAAGATTATTTGAAGATGCTGCCATGGATAATCACGGGCTTTGTCGGGTTCTTACTCGTGCTCAGGCATAGGGGTTGGACCATGTTCTTGCCGAAAAGCGATGACGTCATTCAGTGGCACGAAAAATGGACGCCTGTGGCTGAGTTTTGGAGTTACGTCGCCACCATTCTTGCGCTTGTCGCTGTTCCCATCGCCCTTTGGGAAATATGGACGCAAAATAATAAAGAGCGGGAAAATGAAGAAGGTGAAACCTTCCAACGGCTTACGGATGCATATCGAGATGTCTTAAAATTAATCAGTGATCATCCCGATTTGAAGCTTCGAACGCAGACATTGCCAGACGAAAACTTGACCCCTGAACAAATTGAAACAAGACAAACCATCTTTGAATCCCTCATAAGTCTTTTTGAAGAAGCGCATATCCTCCTCTACACGGCCGACATGGACAAGGCCGCCCAAGAACGTTGGGATACTTGGCAAGATTACATGAGGGAGTGGCTGCTTCGTCCCGATTTTCGCCAGGCACTTCCGAAACTCTTAATAGGAGAAAATGAAGATTTCGCCGCCTATATTCTAGATCTGAACAAGGAAGGAACACTCTCACCAGAAGACGCAAGTGACGAACCACAGGATCCGTCTTTACTGGCCACATGGACCGTTAAAAAGTTGCAGCAAGAAGGATTCGACCCCAATTCATTTTGGGGAAAGGTGGTCAAAGGCCCCTGGTATGAGACGCGGTGGTATTTATTGTCAGGCCATGGGATCGGGTTGGGACTTTGGGTTGGCTTGGAATTGTCCAGGGCGCTATTTGACTTGGACCCTGTCATCATTCAAACCACCCTTCATATTTTTTACGCCGTTTGGGTGTTGGGGTGGACCGGACTGAAATTCGCGCTTGACCACCAAACTCAACGGAGCAAGAAAGTCTTCTTGGGTCTTTTAATAGGCCTCCTCTCTTTTTCGCCTATCTTCTATTGGCTGTCATCAGATTTTTCATTGACCGTGATGAATCTTGGCTTTGCAATTTTCTTAACAATGGGAGGCACAACCCTGGCTCATCTCATTCACACGGGAATAAATTTTAAGGCCTTGGTGAATCTCAAGCCAAATCGTCTCAACTTGGGATTGCACAGGATTCTTCCAACGAAACCCAAAGCCTCCGCATTGTTCCGACGATGGCTCGGTTACTGCATTGGATTGGCGATCGGGTCCCTTGTGGTTATCCAACAAGGGATCGGGGAACTTGGATTGTTGATTTTTATGACTCCTCTCGCGGGTATCATCCTCTATGCCCAACTCAATCGGGAGTTGATTGTTGACCGTTTTCCAACTTTTGGGCATAAAGTTGGAGAGGATTCTCCGAACGAAACAATTGCCCCCGAACCGGACCTACAATTCAGCAAAAACAACACTTTAATAGAGAAGCGACTCCAATCCTTCTTTAATTCCTTTAGGTCCCCAGGAAATGAGGAATTTCACTTGGTGAAAGGCGCTAGAGAAACACCCTGGTTAATTTTAATAGAAGACTTAAATCATAATTTGTTGGCCAGGGTTGAATTTGTGATCAATGTTGCACTTCCCATTCAGGCCATAGGGCTTCAAATGGATTGGAGGGATGAAACACTGACCCTGAAAACAAAGGGAGACATCCTCAAACATTTAATTACAAAAATCGTCCAAAGCGATCTGGAGATAGAGTTAATTTGCATCGATGGTGTGAGATTGCAAGAGACTCCCTTTTTTAGGGCGAAGGGGGAAGAAGTGATTTGGAAATTTTCTGAAGATCAACCTGTTGCCGAATTCAGCTTGAGTGAGGATAGCGAACAATGGGAGGGCACCTCTCCAAACAGCCAAGGTTTGAGCTTGTTGCCCCACAATCGTACATGGGAAATTCACGTTGATAAGGTGGCAAACCTTGCCGCTATCCTTGACATTCTTATCCTCAGCGGTGCGGCCGAATTTACTGGAGCGATCGTCCTTCACGATGATGAAAATGATTTGGCGGATTTTAACGACGTTCCCGTCATCCCAGCGGATAAAAAAGAGGGAGAGGAAACCGCTCAAAAACAGCTGCCATGGCCTCCCCCGATGACCTCGGTAGCTCAGAACCCCATTGAGTTTCCAGAGAAAAGCCCTAAAGAAGTTCGGGAGAATAATTTATCAGTTCAATCCGCCAAATTCGAGAATAAGGTCGGCGATAAACCACCGGAAATTTACGTTCTGTTCTCCCCGAATCTCAGACAAGGGCCGAACCAACTCGTTAAGTTGAGTGGGAAAAAAGTTCAACAAGATATCGTTCATAATTTCGCAAGGCCCTTATTTTTGACACCAGACTTGACGTTTCCTCAACCCCAAAATGAACCTTCAGGTCCTGTTGAGTCAATAATGGATCGGCTGCGCGCACAGGTGAATACGAATGGCATCAACGAAATCGCGAGCAGGAAAATCATCGCATTCCTGGACTATCAATTACAGATAGCCAGAAACATGGAGGGTCGAATTCTTTTCTCAGCAACTCCCGACTCGGAAACAATTTATGAAGAGACTCAGCCGGGTGGAATTAATATTTTTATCGATCAACAAGGACAAGCCCTGCCCAAAGATGACTGGGTCCAGATGATAATGGATGATGGATCCCATATTTCAGTTGGATCCTCAAAGCCCCACGGCAACATACATGTACATATCATTGACAAAGGGCCCCACCACAGTCAATGGCGAGAAAACGTCAAAAAATGGTTGGTTGCGTTCAAACATCCCTTTCAAAAATCAACGGTGGCGTATTCTCCCCTGGGCGTGGGGATCTTTGCCGTTTTTTCTGTCGCCTATGAATGGGGCTATTTGGATATTCTTTCACTGCAAATATTGGCGGGAACTTTATTCCTGGTTTCAGTCCTCACAGGGCCAATTTGGGGACCGAAACCCACAATGAATGGGCTTGCCAAAACCAGGCCACAGCGAAATCAACCTCTTCCGATTCCGAAGCGCCGGATTGGAAAAAGGTATTTTGGTGATTTACTCATTCAAATCAGGATTCTAAAAAGCAGCTCGTAAAATATTGCCAGCAACGGCGGATCAGGTGAGTTACAGCTATTGAATGTGAACAGGATTATTCAGATGCTTGCTTTTCGACTTCAACTGAGACTTGTAAGCCAACATATAGGCCAACTTGCCAGTTCCTGGCCGGTCGATACGAATTAATTCACGGTTATTGAATTGACGAAATTGCCCCATCTCTTCTGCCGATTTGACCAATCCTCCAACATCAATGGAATGAATATTTAGAATCGCTTCACCCACCGCCCGAATGGCCGCCACATATCCTGCTCGCGTGGCCAAATCATATTTTGAGAGATCCACGGTCTTACGAATTTCGCGGGTCCAGAAAAATTCGAGAAAAGGGAAATCAGGATAGTTGTCGCCATAAAATTCCGGTTCTGGAACACTCATTTCTCCGGGAGTATTCCAAGCGATACGCCTCGTATAATACATGAGACTCCGATACTGATCGTCACCGAAGTTCGCCAACCCCAAGGATGGGGGCAAGTCGGCCGGTGAAATCTCACGACCCCATTCATCCAAAAGCCAAACATTGTTGTCGATCTTCATTTGCTTCCAAAATCTTTCCATGGATTCAAAATCGCGGTAATCGCGTTTGAGCACAACATAAACAGTCAGATCTGGACCTCCCCATTTCATTTCCCAAAAGGCATTGAAGGTATGATGGCCGTCGGTCAGGTAAAGTTTGTCATCAGGACCCAAGGCCACTGTTTTTAGATTGGAAATATCCATCCCCACTTTTTCCAAGCAGACAAAGGACTGTGGATCATGAAGGTCAGAGGAGAGCGTGAAGGTTCGGATTCCCCTCTGTCCGGTTTTCTCACAATACTCATCAAACACTTTACGCGGATCTTTGGCATAGCGACCGAGTTTGTAGTAGATCCGGTCGAAACCAATGGAGGGTTGTGTGGGATGCAAGTCGCGCAGCTTCACTTGGATGATGTCATCCAACCGAACAGGTTTTCCGCTGATCGACAACCATTCTGCTAAAGCGAATTGAGAGGAAAAAGCCCAGGTGAAAATAATTAAAAATACCAAACGGACTCTCATTAACATTCTAATCACCTTTTAAAAGTCATATCTCTTCAGCGTCCTCAGTTACCAATGGGATGTCGTCCCGGCATGTTTTTTGGCCCGTCGCCCCGGCAAGCCGTTTGGCCGGGGCCCAGGTGTTCTTCTCAGAAAAACCTGGGCCCCGGCCAAGAAGCGTGCCGGGGCGACAGCGTCTTGTGCAGTACCTTTAGGTACGATTCAACTGAATAATTCCGGATAACATCCCCATAACCTCTTAAAAATCAAACTGCGCGCGCATCGATACCAATCTTGGACTGTCGTCAATCAATTTGTTGTGGGCCACTCCATAATTCAGCATGAAACGCACATTCTGGTTGGCATAGTAGGTCACGCCAAATTCTGTGGCGGTTAATTTGGCATTGGCCACTTGGTGACGACTGGCTTGTTGATAACGCGCCGCAATCTCCACCGCGCCGGCAGAACGGCTCGGAACGGGACGATGGATCCGTCCTCGCCGAAACACATACTTACGCGCTTCTCCTGTGAGGATATAACTGACGTGTCCATACCAGGTTGAAAAGTCGTCGTCCGAACGGGTGGGGGAGGTGGCGCGCCCGTTCATATATTCCGCCTGCACAGAGAGAGGCCCATTGACGGCAGCGGTCTCAAGGTTGAATCGATTAACAGTCACTCGTTCGTCTTGACGGTCCACGAGTACAAACCGAAAGTCTTCGGTGTTGCGATATTCTTCCGCTCGGCCTATGGGGCTTACTCGAATCAGCGTTCCGATGCTATCGGTATATTCAACGGCAAAACTTCCTCCAAGATGGAGAGCCAGCAATTTCTGGTTGATGGGCGCCGCGTAGGCTCTTGCCACTGCCCCAACGCCCGCATTGATGGGACGCGATTCGCCGTCAGATGCTTCCCGCATATTGTAGACATCGGTGGAATAGCCCATCTTTTTTGAAGTGCCCTTATAGCCAAGGCCAATTTTATAGCCTGGAACGATATCGGCCAAGTAGGGACGTTCGATGAATACCAAATCAATCGCGCTGTTGACGGCATCAAAACCTTCAGAAATTTTGAATTGACCAATCGACAATTTACCGGGGCCGATATCGCGTTTGATATTGGCATTCCTCAAATTCGCCTGATCCGTCGCATTGTCGAATTCCACTTCATATTCATATTCCCGAAAATTCCCAGTTACGCCAATCCTCGCGCTGCGAATAAAGGCCCCGCTGGTCAACCGCCGTTCCTCCGAGTCCGTGTGATAAAAATTGGCATCGATAAAAAGCCGGCCCGTGATACGGGCTGAAAAACTGCGGTCGTCCGCGAGAATCTCCAATTTCCCTGAGGTGTTGATCTGCGCGGCGTAAATAGCCCCTGACATGGCGACCACCAACCATGCGGAACAGGCGCACAACTTTAAAACGGAGCCGTATCGATACTTCATATTGTAAAGGGGGGGCTCATTTAGGATCCTTGGTCGGTGGGCAGGAGAATTTTCGACCCGGGTTTGATTTCCTCAGGGCTTGAATACAAATGGCGGTTCACGGAAAAAATGTCCAGGTAATTCACATTGGGTCCATACCGTTTTAAAGATATCGATTGCAGAGTTTCCCCTTCTTGGACCTCATAAACTTGATAAGTGGCGTTCTGAGTGGGCACAGCAGACTTGAATTTAGAATTGGAGGAGGAAGTTTCTTGCTTAACTTCAAGAACCAATCTTTCATTTTTTGAAGCTGGTCCAGAAGTTTTTTGAGAAAGCCGGACAGAGTCTTTCCGAAGGTCATTAAATCGTAATGAAAAATTTATTTTGTGAAAGGGTCCCGCATTTTCGTTCGCCACCAAACCAAGAGAATAATCCAAAGACATTTGCATAAACTGAAATCCGGCTCCCATGACAAACTGTTGGATTTCTGATCGCGTGTTGTACCCCAAACGGATGGCCAAGTCCTTAATTTGGGTTTCCGCTCCTAAAGCCAATGACACCTTGTGTTGATTGGCGTCATAGGGAACGTCCAATAGAAGTTGGAGGGGGAGCTTCCCCGTGGCCAACGGCAAGGCGCCCGCCCAATTGAATCCTGTGCGAATGAGAGATGGGAGATCTTCCTCAGCGCGAACATATTGAAGCTGCGATTGATACAGGGGGCCAGCCGCTCCCATTCGAAGATGCCGTGAGAGTTGAACCTGGAAACCCACTTCCGCAGAGAAGGCGGAATCACTGTTTGTTTCGGCGAGTTCCGACCAAATGTATTTTATGTTGGTTCCCAACAGAAACTTTCGATTCCTGAACCCGTACCCCAAATTGACAATGCGCCCCTGTTCCGCAATAACCGAACGTTCAGGGTTAATCCCATCAAATAGATTGGCTGTCCCGCTGTTGTAGTGGCCCACCGCCAAACCGAAAGTTCCATGGGACCGAGTCCGTTTCCCGGCCATGATCTTACTGAAGGTGTCCTCAAACAACCCGCGTTCATATTGCAATGAGACGTGACCAGATTCCAACGAGGCCAAGGAAGCGGGGTTGAATTCCAGGGCCGTGATATCGTTGGTCATCGCGGTGAAGGCATCTCCCAGCGCGCTGGATCGGGCTCCGCTATTTCTGAGTAATATCAAACCTGACTCTGTTCCCGCTCCATGAACCAAGCAAAAGGGGATCATGGAGAGAATTAAACCAATGGTTAATATTAACTCCTTCGTTTGAAGGCCTATTCCTCCCCTCACCGCACAACCACCAATTTCTCTTTTTTGACTTGGCCCTGCGATTCGATGAGAACAAAATAAACACCGGAAGAAACGGGTTCTCCATTTTCATTCAGCAAATCCCACGGCGCTCGATATTGTCCGGGCGGAAAAACATCTGTTTTGAATTCCTTTATTTTTCGTCCAAGTTGGTCATAAATTCGAATATCCGCAAACCCGGTTTCACTCAATGAAAAATAAAATTCCGCGCTTTGGATCAAAGATCCCGGGTGGATATAGTTCAACGAAGTGGCGGGGAAATTGATGGGTTGTTCAAAGGGAGTGGGAAGGTGATCCTGCTCTGTCCAAGGTCTAACCATGACTTCCACTATCGTTTGAGTTGTTACGAGTGAATCGTCGCGAACGATTAAAGTAACCGTTGAAACTCCCAATGCAAATGAATGTGAAAGACGTTTGACCCTGGGACTATACCCTGTGGCCACAACCACATTGTTCACCAACCACTGGTAATCAATGATGGCTCCATCGGGATCAATGCTTAAAGTGCCGTCAATATTGACCAAGGAAGTTAAACCGTTGAAAGCGATGGCCACAATGTTGTTACCGGCGTTGGCAATGGGAGGCAAATTCGGAATGGGTGACAAGGGGGTAAAAATATTGAAATCATCTTCGGGAACATCCTTGAGATGTTTTCCCACCACTCGAAAGGACCCGTCAGAATCAAAAGCCATCGCCCCAGGCCGGGGAATGCGCCACGCTGTTAGAGAAAAACTGCTGACCACAACGGCTGTTTTTCCTGACATGTCCACTTCCATGATTGTGTGGGAGGATTGACCAATCAGAAAAGGGTTTTTGGAAAGGCGAGGGAAAAAAGCGATATCGGCCAAACCACCGTCGGGCAAGTTGTCCACCACACGGTTCCAAATGAGGTCGAGTGTTCCTTTTCCTTCATTGATCCGCGATTTAACCACCCGCAGGGGGCCCGTTTGACTCACCCAATAAATGGCATCTTCGGACGCGTTGTACGCCACGCCTTTTGGATCCCCAAACAAATCAAATATTCTCGCCTGCGTTCTTTCAAGAGAGATTGTGGACGGTAAAATCTCAACAACCGCCATCTCTTCCGCGCTTTCCATCACGATGGCATAAGTCGTTCCATACATCCACGTGATCCCTTCAGCATCGGTCGTGGTTTCAAATGGATTTTTAAGTTTTGAGATGTCAATTGTCCTCACTAATGACCCGGAACGGTCTATCTCAAAAACCGTGTCCAAAACGTTGTCCGTCATAAAATACGTTTGAGTGAGGGGATTAAAAGTTAGCCCGGAAAAATTTTCATACGGCGGATCAAAAGAAAAATCTTTTCCGGTTACGTGAGTGAACCAATGGCCTGCCAATTTTCCGGCATTAAACGGAAGAATGGTAAAAAAAAACCGTTTGTCCCTGATTGGCTGCTGCCATTGGCCTCTTTTGAAAATACTGTCAGCGAGAGAGCGTGTTGCCCCACTCCATTAATATTGAGAGTGGCCGTGGCAAACGCGCCATCATAGAGTGTGGCGGATCCTTCGCGCCAAACATATCGGTAGATAAAATCATTTTCAGGGTCCCGGCTAAGCGACGCGTCAACCGTCACTTGAACCGATCCGTTGATATCAGCCATCATATTGGCGGGCAAAACAGCATTGGCCAAGGGCGGCAAATTAGATGAAGGGGGCAAAACAGTTAACTCAAAATTGGCCTGAGAAGACGCTCCAGCATCATCTTTAACAATCAAGGTTATTGTGGAGACGCCCATCGCGAAGGTATGGGTGAATGTGGATACGCGAGGACTGTTTGATTCAAGAATTTTTGTTCCATTGACCCACCATTCATACGAAATGATGGCTCCATCCAAATCGTTGGAATAAAACCCATCAACAGAAACCGTTTCAATCCCATTTCGATCAGAATCGATAATGCGCGCCCCTTGCCCACTGCGAATTTCAGCTTGAGGCGGTAAGTTGGGAATGAGTGTTGTGGGTTGGAACACGTTGAAGTCGTCCTCGGGAACCCCGCCCACATGTTTCCCCACCACGTACATCTTCCCGTCCGCTCCAAAGGCCATCGCCCCCGCTTCGGGAATCGGCCAGCCTGATAGTGAAAACGAGCTCCGGAGCACCGGCGCTCCACTCTGCAAATCCACTTCCATGATCGTTCTCGAACTGTGACTGATCAACAGCAGATGCGGCGATAACCTCGGAAAATAGGCCACGTCCGCCAATTGCGTCGCCGGCAGACCCGTCACATCAATGTTCGTTATCGTCTCTAAATTACCAGTCGCCTCATTGATCCGGCTCTTCACCACCCTCATCGGGTTGTCTTCACTCACCCAATAGATCGCATCCTCCGAAGCCTTATACGTCACGCCCTTCGGGTCTCCGGATAAATCAAATATTCTCGCCTGCGCTCGCGCTATCGAGGTCGTTGTCGGCGTGATCTGCACCACCGCCATCTCTTCTCCCCCTTCCAACACCAGCGCATACGTCGTCCCGTACATCCACGTGATCCCTTCCGCGTCCGTCTCCGCTTCGCCCGCTCTCTTGAGCCCCGCTATATCAATCGTCCTCACCAACGTCCCATTCGCTTGGATCTCAAGAATCTTATCCAGCTTGTTGTCCGTCATATAGAACGTCTGCGTAAGCGCATTGAACGTTAATCCCGCAAAGTCCCCATACGTGTTGCTGAATGAAAAGTCCTGCCCAATGATCCGATTAAATATCCGCCCAGCCAATCGGCCAGGATTAAATGGCAGCACATTCACCGTAAAATCTCTTGTCCCCGTTTGGGTAATGCCAAATCCATCCGTCGAATAGACCGTCAACCGGATCACATGCGTGCCCACTCCCGTCACCGTGAAACTGCTGATCGACGATGTCCCGTCATAATAGGTGGTCGTTCCTTCCGTCCATCGGTATCGGTTGATCGGATCATTCTCAGAATCACTGCTCGCGCTCGCGTTCACATTGATGAACGCCACTCCCGTTCCATCGGCCTCCACACTGCCCGGCACGGTCGCATTCGCGACAGGCGGGTTATTCGGGGGTTTCGCGTTCACCGTCACCGTCACGGTGGTCTGACTGGTCGCGTTCACGTCATCCTTCACGCTGAGAACGACCGTAGAACTTCCCATCCCAAAGGTATACGTGAACGTTGATACTTTCGGCCCATATCCTTGGGCGATAACCGTCCCGTTGACTCGCCACTCGTAACTGATAATCGCTCCATCCGGATCGTAAGAGTTGGATCCGTTGATCGACACGATCTCAGTTCCATTCCCATCTATGTCGTAGACCGTTACTGTCCCATTTCCGGCATTGGCGACCGGCAATTGGTTCCCAAACGCCCCCGTTCCTTGGAACACGTTGAAGTCGTCCTCGGGAACTCCGCCCACATGTTTCCCCACCACGTACATCTTCCCGTCCGCTCCAAAGGCCATCGCCCCCGCTTCGGGAATCGGCCAGCCTGATAGTGAAAACGAGCTCCGGAGCACTGGCGCTCCACTCTGCAGATCCACTTCCATGATCGTTCTCGAACTGTGACTGATCAACAGCAGATGCGGCGATAACCTCGGAAAATAGGCCACGTCCGCCAATTGCGTCGCCGGAAGACCCGTCACATCAATGTTCGTTATCGTCTCTAAATTGCCAGTCGCCTCATTGATCCGGCTCTTCACCACCCTCATCGGGTTGTCTTCACTCACCCAATAGATCGCATCCTCCGAAGCCTTATACGTCACGCCCTTCGGGTCTCCGGATAAATCAAATATTCTCGCCTGCGCTCGCGCTATCGAGGTCGTTGTCGGCGTGATCTGCACCACCGCCATCTCTTCTCCCCCTTCCAACACCAGCGCATACGTCGTCCCGTACATCCACGTGATCCCTTCCGCGTCCGTCTCCGCTTCGCCCGCTCTCTTGAGCCCCGCTATATCAATCGTCCTCACCAACGTCCCATTCGCTTGGATCTCAAGAATCTTATCCAGCTTGTTGTCCGTCATATAGAACGTCTGCGTAAGCGCATTGAACGTTAATCCCGCAAAGTCCCCATACGTGTTGCTGAATGAAAAATCGTCTCCGATGATTCGTGTGAAACTTCGCCCTGCCAAATTCTCTGTGACAGGGGTCACCGTCACAGAAAAATCTCTGAAACCAGATTGTGTGATGCTGTTGTTGTCGATGGAATAAACCGTCAATCTCAAAGTGTGAAGCCCGAGCCCCGGCAATGAGAAGGTAACAAGAGGGAGGGGCCCGTCATAATAAGTGGTCGTTCCTTCGGTCCATCGGTATCGGGTGATGGGGTTATTCTCAGGATCGCTGCTGGAAGTGGCGTTCACGCTAACAGAGGCCGTGTTGACAAAATAAGCTTCTATGGAACTTGGAACGACAGCATTGGCCACAGGCGGGAGGTTCGATGATTGAGCCAGGACCGTGACTGTTACGGTGGCCTGAGTGGTCAACTGGGCATCATCCCTCAGTGACAAAACGACGCTTGAAATTCCGACGGGAAAAGAATAGGTAAAGGTTGATACCCGTGGACCATATCCTTGCGTAATGGCCGTGCCATTCACTCTCCAGATAAAATCGATAATGGCGCCATCAGGGTCGAAACTTCTTGAACCATCCAGACTCACCGTTTCAAAACCATTTCCATCCGTGTCCAGCACGGTGAGATTCCCCCCTGGAATAGGGAATGAACCCAAATTGCTGATGGGAGGTGAAGGCTCAAAAACATTGAAATCGTCTTCGGGTGAGCCGCTCACTTGCTTACCAACCACATACATTTTCCCGGTCGCGTCAAAAGAAAGGCCGTTCGCATCAGGAATCGGCCAACCAGCCAAAGAAAATTGACTCCGCAAACTGGGAGTGGGTCCTGAAATATCCACCTCCATTATTTTTTGTGAACTGTGGCTGAGAAACAATAAATATGGAGAGAGACGGGGAAAGTAAGCCACATCCCCCAATTTTGTCGCGGGCAAACCGCTCAAGTCTATGTTTGAAACAATATCCAAATTTCTTGTGATGGGATTAATCCGGCCCTTCACCACCCGCATGGGGTTTTGTTCGCTTATGAAGTAGAGGGCATCATCTGAGGCGGAATAGGTCACTCCTTTCGGATCGCCTGAAAGATTGTAGATCGTCGCTTGCGTTCTCGTTAGCGCGGTTGTCGCCGACGTGATCTGAAACACCGCCATCTCCTCCCCGCCTTCCATCACCAGCGCGTACGTCGTCCCGTACATCCAGGTGATCCCTTCCGCATCGGCCTCCGACTCGCCAGGTTTTTTAAGACCCCCGATATCAATGGTTCGGACCAATGTCCCGTCAGAACGGATTTCCAAAATTTTGTCTTTCTTATTGTCCGTCATATAGAAGGTCTGCGTCAGCGCATTGAAGGTGAGACCTGCAAAGTCCCCGTAGGTATCGGTAAAAGGAAAATCTCTGCCTGTAATTCGAGAATAGTCTCTCCCCGCCAATGATTCCCCGTAAGTCAAAGGTGAAGTGAAAGTAAACAGGCAAAGGGCCCCGGCCACTTTCAAAATTTGGGACGGTCCAAATCGGTTCAGAGCTGCACGGTTTCGCGGCCCTCTAAAACAATCCATAAGTTTCTGCATATGTAAATCGATGTTTAACTTAGATTAAGAGGTTCATTAATGGCGAGAAAGTAAAAGATGTTTGACATCGAAATGACATGTCGCGTCTCCGCCGCAACCAAAGTGGACGTCGCCCCGGCATGTCGTTTGGCCGGGGCGACGATGATCACCTGTTTTCTTTGCAAATTAACCTGAAGCAGTAGTTATCAGTAGTTTGCGGGAGTGGTTGCAACCAAGTTGCAACGGAAATGCGGCGGTTAACTTGGATGGTGGAGCTTTTAAACGGTCAGCAATCCTCTTATCCTTTCATATGCATCTTCCTCTATATTCTCAACAAAGGCCGCGATGCCGGTCACCCTGGCCCCCTCTGCAATAAAAGCGGGTCCTTTACCCCTGGTGTCTCCAAAATACGCTTCGATGTTCCTCCTAACAGTTGGCCCACCTTCATGATCTCGAACTAGGCTTTTGACCGTACCAAGCAGTTTTTCTCTTTCAGGTGAAATAAAAAGAACGTAATAGGCATAGTAAAGATCTTTTCTGAGCTTGTCAGGTTTGACACGCTGGCTGAAGGTCAAGAGCTTGTGGAAAATGAATCGCCCGGGGTCCGGAAGAGTGACACCAAACCCTTCTACACTGACCTTTAAGGTGTTTTCCAACAATAAATCGAAATCCTTGATTTCATGGATTAGAATTTCTCGTCCTACGAGGCGATCTCGAACGATGTCGGGGGTAGCGGGGGCCGTTATGAAATCGATATCAGCTTTCAGCCCCTCTTTTTCCAGCTTGGCGATGGGGACAAAGGGCGTGTCATGGCCCAATCGCACATGGTGTTCGCCGTAGCGCCTTTGAGTAACGCGGTCCGCGATGGTGTCTTTTCCCTTGTATGAAACGGACTTGAATCCAAAGTCAATGTCGACAGTCGTTAAGGGCTCTTGTTTGATGGCCTTCCATAGATAGCGCATATAGATCAGTGGGGCCCATCCGCCCACCAAAACAAGATACGGCAAAAATTCCTCGAGGTCCCTCAGGACCTTGATGAGCAGCCTGATATCTTGCTGCGCCTTAGGCAAGATTCTCTCCTTTTTCTTTCAGGTATCGGATCAGATATTCCACTTGTTCCTGGCCTCTTTGTGGGAAGTGATAGAGATCCAGATAAAGCTGCAAGTTTGATACAACCGAATATCCCTCAATTCTCCGCCGACCGAAAAAAGCCGAGTGTTTGTAATAAGGTTCAAAAATGTAAACGTTCCCGCCTTGTTTAAGCTCTTTTAAATCCAATGCCAGGCGCAAATCCAATAAGAGCTTAGGGAATTGTTTTGAATCCAAATAAAAATACACATTCGGGTCGCGCACATAGTGGGTCATGAGGTTGGCGCCGCTATGGAGAGTGAGGGCGTAAGCGTCTTCGGCATTCTTCTTATGGAAAAAGGCCTTCAATTTTGGGAGCACATCTTCGTTGGTAGCGTAATAGACCCGGAATTTGTTCTGTCGGAAATCGTAGTGCCGAGTCCACTCTTGAATGAGTTCATCAACATTCCTCAGCGTCGCCGTCGCCGACCTTCCCCGCGCTTCTCCTTTGATATAGCTGTGTTTTCTCAAAGTGGCCAGAACGTCCGCAACCCAACCGCGACCCACGCCCAGTTCGGAAACAAAGTCCCGTACCACCCACTCTTGGTCGGGGTGAGCGATCATTTGCCGAAGGATGAGGCTGGCCCTGTCACTGAAGATCGATCGAATGTCTGCCATAAAATGTCCGGTTAAGTTAAATGTCCGTTATTTACCGGACATTATATATGACCGGACATTTAACTTCAAGGAGAAAGCGTTACCTATCTATTCGAACGGGTTGCACTTCAATTAACCTGAAATTGAGATTTCATCCTATATCGGATTTAAGCGGCAACCGAGGAGAGCCGATAGGCGCTGTCCATGAAATCCAACAAGCGTTGTTTTAACGGACCCCATAACCCCGTGAACGCAGCAGATAAGAACCGATGCCGTTCTTGAAGTCGCTCATCTTTAAATATCAATTGTTCGCGCTTCGAGAGAACCGATGCGAAGCGAGTTGAATCACTTTTCAACGATTGCCACCCTTTGTTTGCGACGTCATGAGTTGAGGCTTCCTGCGCCAGCGCCAAAATCCTGTCGAATTCAATTTGGTTTGCTTCGTTATATTGGGATTGGACAAACAGGGATCCCTCTGTCGAGTTCTTAACATTGAGAGCTTGCTGTGGATCGGCTCCAACATAAACCACAACTGTCTTGTCCCTCAACGATTTGAAACGATCGTCCTTCAACAATCGCTTGAAGATTTTGAGGACACCCGCGTCATTTTCAAAATTCCGTTCAGTGAGAACCACAAAAAGGATTTCGTTGCTGGCCAATTCGCCCACCCTCTTTTCGACCATGACTCCAATCAATCGAGCGGCTTGTTTCGCTATCAAGCCAAACAAAAATCCACCCGCCAGCCATACCAAAACAACCGAAATCAGCAAGTGGATTGGAGAGAATCCCAACAACACATTCGTGTCAATAATCAGGAAAGCCAAGAGACCCGACATTAAACCCACTCTCAGAGTTTTTGACCCAGGTTGGGTTTTGGGAAGGGACTCAGCGGTCTCCTCCAGGACAACAATGTCAACTTTTTTTCCACCCTCTGTCATGACGGCCAACCGCGTTCGCCCCTTATTCGAATTGAATACGGCCAAACCTTCGGCCTGCGGTAGACCGTACTCGGACAAATCCAAAAATGAAGCGTCACATGTCCCTTTCTTTGGACCTTCTATGTGAAGGAAATACAGACGGGGATCATTAAACTTTGGAGCGCGCCCTTTGGTTAAAATCAACACGCCCCCTTCCCAAAAAGCCAAGTCGCCAAGCTCGACCCCTAGCGAAGACAAATCCCATGATTCAGAGCTCAAATTCATTCTTCCATCTTTGTAAGTGCCCCAATGAATATGTTTCATTTCCTGATCCGACATCACCAGTCGGCTCGTCTTGGGGTTAAAGGCCAACCCTTCAATGGTGGATAAGGTGGGCGGCAACTTAAATATTTTTGGATTTCTCGGGGCCTTTGGTTTCTCTCGACTCCCCCGAACGAAGTTGGATATATCCATCACGACAATTTTGGCCGGAAGGTTTGGGACCTTTTTAGGCGCTTCAAAAGCGATTGCCAACTCATTGTTGCCCAAATAGGCGAGAGCCTCCGGATCCACCCTTTCTCCTTTCTGTGACAGGGGCCGTTCGGCAAGAATATTGAGATCAAATGGATCTCCAACCATGTTAAATTCCCTATCAAAAAATATCAGATAACCCTCGTCATCGATCGTGACAAACAGATTCTTCTCAGGCACCAGTGTCAAACCTGAAAATTCATTCAACGGCTTTTTTACGCCAGGTTTTCGAAGGGTCGAAAACGTCGTTTTTTTAGCCAAGACGAGGGAGAAATTTGCGGGGTTCAACATCCCCCCTTGAGTGGGTGCAGAGACGGTCGCTTGGTCAAGTCCCAAATCGATTTGAGAACCCACAAATTGACTGAAATCGTTGGCCCAACTTTGGTTTGAAGGGTTGACGGCCGATGACTCTGAGCTGATGGGCGCCGATTTGTTTGATTTGCCAGGTTCAAGGCGAAGGATGGTTTGACCTTGAGGGGTGTTAATCAAAACCATCGGGCCATGTTTCCCAAAGGCCAGGGACACTGCTTGATGTCCAGACAGCGCATCCCCCTCGCTCAGCCTTGAAAAGCCGCCATTGTCCGACAAGGCGTAACGGAGGAGGTCCCCTTGACCCGTCAAAAAGACAAAACTTTCCCGGCCCGGTTGGAGTCGGCCCGTTGACACCATATCCTGAATGTTCGAAACACCGTCTCGAGCAAAAACATACCTTTGATCAGGGATCAATTGAATCAGAGGAGCGGTTTCTTGAAAACCCATCTGGCTTCGAAAAATATCTTGGCCGTCCTCAACCCAATAAAGAACCGATCCCGTCGTGTTAAAGGCAAACGCCGCCACTTGATTGGTTTTGCTGGGGAATCGAAATACCTGCACAGGATCGACCAACCGATGCGGGAATTGATTTTCCAATCCGAAAACGATGATTTCCGGCGGAACCCCGGACTCCCTTTGGCTCAAGACAGCCACCCGCCCGTCACTGAGACGTTTGATCTTGGCTGCACCAAAATTTTCCTTTCCTGTTGGTAAAAGACCACTGATATCAACGCGCCTTCTAATGGAAGTCGAATCAAATTCAAATACGCTGTTATGAAGGCCGTCGATGCCAATCATTTGACCGGTGTTTCGATTGTGATCAAAACCGGTCAGCATTCCCAGGTGAAGAGGAGAAAGATCCCAGGCCTCCCCCGTGGCGGCGGAAAGCCGCTCCACATTCATCTCCTCCGGCAAAAAGGTCGGCGCGGCTGAAGGTTCGGTTGATAGAAGCTCGATCTGCCGGGCCGCGCCGCGAATCATTTCATCCGTACGCAAGGCCTGCGCATTCTCCTCGCCATTTGATGAAGGTTGACTTTCATTCGATGGCAATAAATAGCCGGCATTGATTTGAGCGTTATAAACTTCTCCGGGGCTAAACGCGCTTCTAAATTCAGGGAGCACCTCCACTTCCACATTAAAAGTCAGAGGCGGCTGCAAGAGAGGCCCAGCCATCATCGTCAAAAAGCTGGTGGAGGTCAGCGCACCCCATGTCTCTTCAGGCGCTTCCGTTTTTCCTTTCGGCACATAACTGACACGTCCAAATCCCACCGTTCTCCCGTTTAATCGGCTTGTGAATTTGACCGACGCCCCTTCCGAGGGCAAATCCATTGCCTCTTTTATGGGAATGGTTATCTTCAACCGCGAATCGTCATAGATTCGGCCGAAGCGTGTGGTGGTCGCAACCCCTGACGGCACTCCTCTGTCGGTATCGTTGCTGAGCTCAAGGCGACCTGACTCCGGAGCCTTCAACTGTTCTAACGCAAATTCTTCACTGAGGGCTTTGACTGTCGCGGCGAGTTCTTGGCGCGCTGCACCAATTTCTCGTTGGAAGTCGGGCGGCTGGATTTTGGTCCAGGCAGCCGCCACATCTTCTTCAAGTTGGCGAGCCTGCTTAAGCCATTGGGAATAAAGCTCTAAGGATTCTGGAGTCAACCCCGCCTTATTTAACGCCAACTCCCGTTCCATGGCACTCATCGCCTGGAACAAAGCGAGCAAATCCGGCTGGAGAGGATACGCCTGGTAGGAGGATTGGGTCCCAACACTCCAATTCCAACTTGAACCAGAGGATTGACCTTCTTGAACACCGAACCCCGCGCTCCAATTGGAGTTTGCGCCCGTTGTCTTTGATTCGAGGTTATTTGAGGGGCCCGTTCTTGTGTCAACCGTGCTCCCACCTCCAGACCTTACATCCGAACTTTGCGATCTATCAGCAGAGGTGCTGGTTCCCCCTCCATATTGGACGGTGCGGGAATATCCGGAATATTCCAATTGGGGGTAAGAGAATTTGACCGCCTCCAACAATTGCTTTTCTATGACCTCAATACTGGCTTGTTTTTCCGCCAAGAGCCTTATTTGCTGGCTCAAATCGCTTTGAAGCCGCATCGCGTCTGAACGCGCGCGGGACAAATTGGCCTGGTCCAACGCCTGAGCCGAACGCGCCAAGGAGATTTCCCGCTCAATTTGACCCATCTTTTCCTCATACGCAGCCAACGCCAATTGTTTTCGGGCCATGAACAGATCAAGCGAAAAACCCTCTTTTTGGAGGAGTGCCAATAGCTGTCCCTTCTCCACGCGATCATGATTTTTGACAAGTAAAGCGACGATGGTTCCAGTGTTCACAAAAGAGAGGTCATAATCCGGGTTTTCCGCCACCGCAGGCAGTTTTTGATAGGTGTTCTGGGAACTGTAAACGGCGGTCCCATTGACATAGGCTTGCGTCGCGGCGATGCCGGCCATTGGAATTGTCCAGATAAGGCTCACCGCCATCCCCATATGCACAATCGATTGAAGTGACCAAGTGAGGGATCGGTAAAAAAGTTTGGCAAGCGGCTCTTGATGACGCTTCGAAAAATCTCTTTTTAAACTTTCAACGTTTTCATGGGAAGCCTGGTTAACACCATATGATTCCTGATGGCTTTGTAAAAGTTCTTGATAGGTGGCGAATTTGCGTTGCTTGAATCCTATCGGCTTGAGATCACGTCCAAAAACATAACGCAAAACATTCAACACGGATTCAATTAAAACCAAAATGAACCCATGTTCCATGTTGGCTGGCGTATCCAGATAATTTCGAACGAGCATGGAACCCGATTCAAACGCGAATTTCTCGACATCTTCCTTAAATCGAATCATCCCTTCGGCGGTCGGGTTTAACAACCTGACGCGGTAGTCCACTTCAAAATATTCATGGCCATTCGATCGCGTGGGTTTGGCCTGCAGCCGATCATAACCTCTCGGCCCCCAATGGAAAGGACCAATCTGACCTTTGTGTTCAGTCATCTTGGACAAATAATTTTCCTCAAAATAATTCAACTCTTTTAAAGTCCCCCACCACTCAAACTGCACCTTCAAATGGGGATCGCGTTGAACACCGAACATGACCGAGGCCACCATTCCCACAATCAGCGCAATAAAACCCAAAAACATCAAACCCGGAAGCCATTCTCCCAGCGCGCTGGCCAAGCCAAAGGACAGCGCGGCAAGGATGTACATGCTCTCGAAGGTGTTTTTCATGATGGTCCGGAAGTTCACGATGCCCAGAATTCCCAAAAGAGAAATGTTCAGCGCGAAGCCCAAGGAACTGCCGCTGAAAATCCACATGATGAAGGCGACGGTGATGGGGAACACCTTAAGCGTCCAAGTCACTTTATAGTCGTAACTGCGACCGCCGGGCTGGGTCCATTGATAAATATTGGAGATGATCCATCCGCCCCACACACTCACCACCAAGGAGTTGTAAAGCTGGAAAAAACGTTCTGGGTTGGTGACGAATGCATCAAGAAAAGAAGGTTCAGCAAACCCATACTGCGCAAACAGGGCGCTTGGAAAAATGGACGTGAGAAAAAGGGCCAACCCCCCAATCAAAATTTTCTTATTTTTAATTAGCCAAGCAAGGGTCCTTGCCAAGGGGAAAACCTGAGCCCGAGCCAAAAACATGCCGGGGCGACGATTTAACTGAATTATCCGAATTAAATACCCAGCAACAAAAAAAGTCCCCGCAAGAGAGGCCGCCGATCTCAAAAATAAAAGCGTGTGATCGCTTAAATTAAGGCCAAAGATTTCGACCGCGGCCAAAAAGGAAATAAACAAAAATACAGGATCAATCACTGAGGCGGCATAGATCTCTTCTTCATCGTAGGTCCGATTCTCATCGGGATCTTCCTGTTCCCCCTCAGACACACGCGAGCGAATCTTGACCAATCCTTGCTCAATTTCGGTGGGAGGTAATTCAAAATATTCTCTTTCCGGATCATAGTCTTCAGCGTCATATCCGAAAATGAATTTATCGGGCCGGTGCCATTTATCGATCGCATCAGGAGATTTGGCCATGCCAGTGAAAAGCAACTCATATTTGGCGATGAAATTAAAAATTTCTCGCGGGGGCTCCCCTTCAAAACGAAGTCGGGTCAAATTCTTTAGATAATCCCCAATACGCCAACTGAAGCGCGAAGGCACCTTCGGCGCCCATTTCAATTCAAATATAAATATTCCCTGCTTGTAAGTTCGTTTCATTTGGCTTTCCAATGGAATCTTCAACATGCCAGTCCGCTCATCAATCAGCCGAATATTGGGATCCTCATAGTCAAAAGTTCTCATGTTGAAATCGAGATTGCAGCGGTCCCCTTGGGAGTTGTGGAATGCAATGCGTTCATAGGCTCCCATGCTTTCGGGAACTTCATTCAACATCCGCAAATAGTGGACGAATTTTGAAAGAGACGACTGCTCATAAAATTCGCGCCGGACTTGTTTGGGAACATAGTCGAAGTGATAGTCCCGATCGGCCACCTCATCGGCATATCGAAGCAGAAAGCGGCCAACGGTTTTGAAGAAGGCGTCGGCGTCCCGTCGTTTCACCTCCGCTCGGCTGAAAAAATCTTCCTCCCAAAATTTACCTGTCGCGGACTGAAGCTCTTCAAGACTCGCTTCTCCGGTCTGATAACGAGAATACACAGCGCGCCATTTTTGGAGGGCTTCAACCAACATCGCCACATGGATGCGGAACCGGCTTTTGGATCGCAGGGAAACTTGACGGTTTCGGTCTTCAGCGTGGCGCATATAATCGGGATGATTCTTATCCAGATTGGCGAAAATCAAACTCAGGTTCTTGTAAGGTCGGATATCCACCTTTTTAAATCCAATGCGTTCGGCCTCTTTGAATGTGATTTCTCTGCCTTGATGGAAAAACTGATTGTTGTCATCTGGAACGAAACCGGCGTCCAAAATATCATGAATCATCTCTGTGGCGTCCACAGAGACCCTTCCCAACGTTTCGGTTCCCAATTCCCCCGCAAATTTATACTCCCAACGTCCATATTGACCTTTGCCCACCGTCCCCTCTTTCTTGGGCTTGCTGAAAATCCGGGGATAGGCCGAGCGGAGCATTTGTTTATTCACCCTTTTTATCTGATCCGGGCCAGAGACGCCGCCTTGATTGACGACGGAGGGAGTTTCAAAGAAATTTTGAAGGTCACCCTCGCTGAGCAGACCATTGATAGCCTTTGCGAAATCTTCTGGCGACACTTTCCAAAGGTCTTGAGGCCTTTCAAATCTGATCTGCTTCATGATCAGTGCATTTATTTTGGGATTGGCGGGTTGGGGATTCAATAACTCCCGCACGAGACCAATAATGTTGATTTCGTTATCGTCAAAACCGGAGAGTTTTTCCAAATCTTTATCGCTTTTCCTGATTTCCAGAATCCCTTGGCCCGGTTCACTATCAAAGGAGCGATCAATAAATTGCGCCGTCCACCACAAGCAACAAAGCAACAAAGCCACCGCTGAGAGAACCCTCATATCTGAGGTCTGAGACAACAAAACTCCAATCACAGGCGAAGCCATCAAAAGGAAGAAAACTACCTGAGCCAACTGGCGGCGGGAAGAGGACACACTGCGATTCGGAGGTCCTGTTGGGCCTTCGATAGAAGATTCAGGAACCTTATTTTCTCCTTGAGATACTTGAGTGCGTTGTTTTTCGTTTGACCTTAATGAAGTTTCCGGACCCTTCCTATCGATAGGACCATTTTTGGTCGGAAAGGGCGGCAGCGGGCCCCATTTAAACCAGGGTTCCTCTTGCCCATCATACTTGGGTGCCACAACCGGAACGCGCCCCCATCCTTCAATGAATTGATGACCCACATTGACCTCATAAAACGGGCGGGAGGGCCGTTGCGTCAATCTTGTCCCATGGATTCTGCCATCCGGACCCTGGAGGTCTACCGGTTGGTTTCCGCGAACATCGGAATCTGTCTCCAAAGCCAAACGGCGAAACATCGTTTTGAGCCCTTGGTACACAATCAATCCATAGAAAGGAACCGCCGCTAATACCAAGAAATTCTCTGTTCCCGATAGGAACACCGCCAACACAGGAGCGCTCAACAGCGCTCCAAACATCCCACGCACGATTGTTCGTCTCAGAAGGATTCGAGTTCGAAGAAACCTCAAGACGACATACAACAAAGAGAGGCCTACGGTGGCGATGACAAGCCAGGTTAAATATGGATGCGCGAGATTGATATTAAAGATTTGAGAGGATTCACCGAATTCCTCAGCTCGAACGTCCTGAACGAAACCAAAAAAGGCAACTGAAATCAGGATCCCACTGAAAATCAAGGGCGATACTTTATCCGCAAGGGTTTTACCACCCAGAATTATCAATTGTCCCGTCAGTGAGATAAACCGAAGAACAAAAACACCCGCCGCCATGACGGGAAGGAGAATCAAGGGCATGGGCAGTGGGGAGGTGAGCGATATCCAGTATAAAGTCGCTGCGATCGCTCCAAAAATCCCTGTAAAGACGAATGAGGAGCCCATGTTTTGCAGGAGTTGGACAACCGGTCGAAGAGGTCGCTGGCCTGTAACCACAGATTCATAGGCATGAGACTTGTACACTCTTCGAATCAGAGACATCAGAAAATAAAAAATTACCCCGACAATCGACATGATTCCCAACTGCCAAAGCCGCAATGACAGCCATTCGGGAATATTGAATTGGGAAAACTGTTGCCGCCAAGTGCTGAATTGCCATACCTGGGGAATTTGAATGGGACTCTGGTGTGACGACTGATCGATCTGAATCTCGTTCCCCGAACTCCCACCTAAGATATCGGTTGAAGAAAGCTCCGCCGCCCCACCAGGGTCGGATGGAATTGTCGAGAGACTGTCCGACATCGGCAATGGGACCAATCCATTGTCTTCAATACTCTTATCTTCTGGGATCTCATCTCCTGAAGAAAGAATTTGCTCTGTCTGCTGGCGCAAAATACCATGGCTTAAAGCCAGAACTTCTTGACGTGAATTACGCAAATCAGTTTCAAGCGTTCCATGAGCATCAAACGATTTCGGGAAAGACTGCTGAACCAACCGGTAAAGATCGGAAACTTCTTTAAACTCTTCCTCATAAATAGTCTTCTGCTTATTTAGCCAAGCCAAGTCCGCCGTCAATTGGGCCCTTTCCAAATCATGATCCTTAAGTTGCACGGTTAAGGTCACCAATCCCCACGCCCCATTTTCTTTAGGCAGGTAATAAAGGAAGCGATCCTCAGCGCGTCCGACACCGGGGTATCTTTTCCTTAATTCTTCTGTTAAATCTTGGTGGCGGTATACATTTCCAACATTCTCCCGCGTAATGGGAACGGAGTAATCCACTCCAATGGATCGATGGATATATCCTATATCGGCCTTTCCAAAGACCTCTTCCCCGAAGGCAGATCTCTCCTTCACATAGTCTGCTAAAGCCGGAGTGACATCCAAGTTGGGAGTGGGTTGTTCGGGTAAATAAACACGCTCTTCAGTGATGATTTTCAAACGTTCGGATTTTTCAGAGATCTCCTTTTGTATATCGGCAATCATCCCCTGTGTGGTTTTTAAAGTTTCACCGTAATATTCCAGCCTCGATTTGATTTTGTGTACTTCCTCTAATTTTTGAAGACGCTCCTGCGCGTCCGCCATAGCGGCATCACGCTCCGCGGACAACCCAGCAAACCAAGAGTTGAGGATCCCTTTTTTATCCAGTCGCGCGATCCTGTGTAAGCCAACCGGCGGCAGGGAGACCTGTTCGGCCGACAAACCCTTCAGAAGGGTCAACTTTTGATTCGCCTTACTTAGGTTGTAATCCAAGTTCGCCAGTTGCCGGTCCACCTCCATTGATTTAATTTTTCCTGTCTGTTCAGAATTAATTGATGGTTGTTGGCTTTCCAAGGTTTCTTTTAATACTTGACGACGTTCGTCGATTTTTTGAGCCTCCAACTCCAAAAACGCCAAGGCACTCATACGAGATGAAACATCTGGCGTTATAAATTGAACCATCATCAACCGACCCCCCTGAAACACGAGAGGGACCCCGGTGGAAATAGAGGAGGGAACAGCAATCCCCCGCTTTCTTAGAATCCAGGCATCGGTGACCGATTCCATATCAGAAGAAAGCACAAACCCGCCGCTTTGGCGCAAAGACACAGGATCGCTCAGAAGACCGACAACAGCCCCCCCTTGAGGAAGGCTATTGATCCAATTTCGCACCGACACCGGAAGTCTTTCATGCGTTCGCCAATCGGTTTTAAGCCGATAGGGATATTTTTCGATCTCGTTTATTTTCCTTCGCAAACTTGCGGATTTCTGTTCAAGAACCGTTTTTTCTTGTCGGAATTGAAGGATTTTCCGCGCAAGTTCCTTTGCCGCTTTAATTTTTTCTTTTTCCAACTGTAACCGAGCTTTTTCATTTTCCAAACCCTGAATGAAGCTTTGGGTCTCTTGAATGGTCTGCTCCAATTGCTGGTCCTGAAACTTGATCCACTCTTGCCGATTGAAGTTTTTCAGAAATTGCACATCCGGTTCTTCCAAATTATTTTGATCCAGTTTTTCTTGAGCAATTTGGCCGCGAACGTCCCGGAATTCTTTTTCGCGGACGGGCATGGAAACAAGGACATGCACAGGAAAAGACCGGTCCCCTTCGATTAAAACCAACTTCCCCTCTGGATCAAGCTCCATATGTTTCAATTGATCAAGCGTAACGGGTTGAGAGAAACGATTTGGAATATGGGGATCTTGGATCCCCCCAATTAAACCTGCCATTTTCATGTGGACTTTATAATCCACGAAATCCGCTCCGCGTTCAGGCCGTAAACGGCATTTCATTGCACCGTTCTCATCCACGCGAACATGCTTCAGATGCCTTGCCATCAAATAAAAATCAATGGCGCCGGTGACGGGATGCTCCAGAACAGCCAAGGCCTTTTTTTTGGCGTCTTCGGGGAGAAGACTGAAAGCGTCATCAAAGGTCTTTTGGGATTGTTCAAGGTCGATGGCAGAATATGCAGGGCTGATGTTAAAAGGATTTTTTTGAATGTTTTGCAAAGCGCGGGTGAGTGTTTCAATGTTTCGCGAGGGAGACATTGGTTCGTTCGCCCTCTCGAGAGATGAAACGGTTGGAGGGGCCTGCTGCAAATGGCTGGTGGGACGAGTGTCTCCAAAGGAGAGTGAAGGGAAAAAACTGGCGACAAGGAGAATCGAAATCCAAAAAGAACGGCGCAATTCCGATAACCGGAATGATTCAGTTGAATCGTCGCCCCGGCGATCTTTTGGCCGGGGCCCAGGTTTTCCCCATGAAGAAAACCTGGATCCCGGCCAGAAAACATGCCGGGATGACGGCACTAAAATATTAACCGTTGATAGATGGTAATGGTCGTTCAACTGAATTATTCGGGATAACGCTCGCTTCACCTTCGCCGCGGGGTTTCCAGTTCCCACCAATCGGCTCGTCACTCTTTTTATTCTGGGCGCGGCTCCGGAGCCCTCAGGAGAAGGTTGCAATTGTAATTCATAAGAAATCGCACCGGTTGGACCGTTTAATTTTAACGACAGCCTGTTTGTGGAACGTGCCCAAGCGGTTTGAACCGCTTGCGCCAAGGGCGGGATGAGACGTTTTCCAAATGTGGGATCTTGACTGAGGAATAACTTCTCCCCCATGACAAGTTTTTCAAGGGGCGTTTTCTCCTGAGCGAATACGCTTAAATAATTTTCCTCATCCCGCATCGGAACAGCGGAAATTTTTGGGGTGAAAGTGAAAACACTCAGGCCCGCCTGGGTCAGACGGGAGGCAATCGCGGAAGAATGAAACCCGCCAATCACCAGCACCCCCAAGAAAGAAGGTTTATTGTGGACCTTATCAATAAGAGATTGGGCCATTGCCTGGTCTCGCTTTTCCGCATAGGCATAAAAACTTTCAAAAAGTTCGATTCCGGAAATGAGAGAAGCCGAAGGCCTATTTCGAAGGTATCGATAAGATTCCCATTCTTGACGGGTCAAACCAAAAGTTAAAAGTTTTTTTGAATACCGGTTTAAATTGAGTTTATCGACATGGTCTTTTTCTCTCTGATTTTTGAAAAGGAGTGAATAAATTGCGTCTTCTTGATTTTTTAATTCGGCGAATAACTTCTCACCTTCAATTCCGTCCGTTATCAGCACATAATCCATGAACCGACGGAATTCAGGGTAATTGCTGAGCCGGATATTCTTCCGGTCAGCCAACGCGGTGAGATATTGGTGAAATTGCACGGCATTGACGGCTCCGTTCTTAAAAGCGATGCCCATTTTTATGAGACTATTTTTCTCTTGTTCGGAAAGCCTGGGAACCAGTGCTGAGAGGAGGGAAGCCCGTTCGATTTCGACTCTTTTAAAATCCAAGGATTTTTCCAGGCGCAACCCTTTGCGGAATCGGTCCAACATCCCAAATAGAGGGCGATGTTTCGATAATTCCTCCACATATTGACCGATATCAATTTCATTTTTTCTAAACCGATCCACAATTGTGTCGAATGCCGCCAATTTTGGATTCAAGCGGTGAATTGTTTCGTTTCTCAAATGGCGCTCTTGAATCAGCAGGGTTTTTTCAAGTTCCATCGCACGAGATTGAGCTGTTAAGTAAGAGGCGACGTTTTGCTTGTGCAAGAAGGGATCGTCTACGCCAAAAACCAGCGGAGGGCTTTTCGTCATTGTTAGAGAAGCGTATATCGGGCCTGATATCTTGTTTTCTTCAAGAAGGTATTCCGCCACACTTGCCAAAATCGGCGCGCTCGATATTTTCCTGTAATAACCCGTCTTAAATTCCGAGCAAAAACCTTCCAAGGCGATGAAATCGAGCGAATTCTTTGAGTGCAAATGAGACACCATCAGGGAGATATTTTTCTGAGCTTCCTGATTCATGTGAATATCTTGAACCAAAACCACCACTTTTTTTGATGGCCCGCTCGTTGGATGCGCAGAATCGCGAATAGATCCCGCCTGTGAAGGAAGATTGTTGACCCATGAATGATGATGGATCTGGGAAACCGAGAAAAACTTATCGGGATTCGAAAGAAGTGAAAATTGATTTGGGAACGAGTTGATTTGAGGAGATAAGTGCGGCAAAGCGTAAGCAAGCTCAAGGGGCTTTGATTGATTTCTTATCTTTGTTTGCCGCTCCTTCCAGAAGTTTGATTCATAAGAATTGGCAAAAACCGCTTGGCCCAGGAATATTAAAACCGAAATAAAAGATGTGAATATTTTTTTTGTCATTTTGATCCCTATGCACTCTTGATATGTATGACATTGTTTCCAAACAGCGCGGCTCTTGGCAGGGGGGAAGAGCGACTGATTCATTTTTGATTCTGAGGGTATTGTCACACACCAACGTGTTGGGACAATGAAGCCAATGTAAATTCCGTGTGAAGGTCGTTTACAACCTGTTTACAGGCGTGATTTGTCCTTTCTGGAAATTCCAAATTTTGAGGATCGACGGGTTTCTTTCATGTTTTTTTGGATCCATTTCAAATGTTCTCGGACCTGCTCGAAACTTATATCTCGGTTTTCAATGGCCTGCAGGATCTCTTCGAGGTATGTTTTTTGCTCTTGTAGTTTTTCAACCAAGGCCTGGACCATGGGTTGAGGTTCATCTTGGCCTTGGATCGTCATCCAATGATCCGTTCCATCATAAACCCTTTTGCGGGGCGTTCTGACACCTAGGAGGTGTGGCATAGCCGTTTAAGGCCCAGTTCAATTTCATGAATTTTTTCATCCACATCGAATTCAGTGAGACTCTTACTCTCCAGATCCCGGATTAATTTAAAACACAAAAGGCTTTGCCTGCGGATACAGGAAGCCAAGATATCTTCTTCGATGGCCTGAAAACCCAATTGACTCATTGTGATCCTCCCACTCATTAGATTTGATTTGTCGGGAGGAATAATAAGATACGCATGTTGTGGACAAATAAAGCCGATGTAAATTCAAAATGACAGAAACGAACTAAGATTTAATACCGGCCGCGCGCGCGCTCTTTTTCAGGAAGGATTTCAAGGCAGGTGGTCCACCAGCCGGTGGTGATCGTCTCGATAAATTCCGAGGGAAGCCGTTCAGCGGTCATTTCTTCAGCAAGCTTTTTCCAGTCGTAATGCACGGGAATATGTTGAATGTCGACCTGCCCGTTTTTCCATGACAGTTCAACGTACCACACGTTCTGTTGCCCATCGTTGGCCGGGCGGCCCAAGGCGCCGACATTGACAATCCATTTCTTAGGCGCCACCTCTCGTTTCCAGGGAAGTCCCGTGTGGGTGCAAGCGACAATGTCACATTTCAACTCCCGCATCAGGGAGAGGACAAAAGCGTTCGAGGTGGCGGTTTCCCACAGAAATTCATTGACCCGGCGCGGCGAACCGTGGCAGAGATGAACAACGGCCCCACCCACTCGAACCTGTCGACGCTTCGGAAAAGTTTTCAAAAAATTCCGATTCTCCTCCGAGAGGTTGTCGTTCGTATAGTCATAAGAAAGTTGGGCATAATAATTATCGCGGGGATGGGTGTAACCGCAACCACAATCGGAGACGCGGTTCGCGAGGGATTCCTCGTAATTTCCTTGGATGCATTGAACATTGAATTCTTTGAGGATGGGGAATACTTTGTTTGGAAAAGGGCCGAACCCGCCGAGATCGCCCAGTTGAAAAAGTTTTTCGCAATCATGCGCGAGCGCCAGCTCGCAAGCTTGCCGGAGGGCGAGGTGGTTGTTGTACACCCCACCAAAAAGCGCGATTTTTTTGATTTTGGTATTCATAATTGCCGTTTGTTTTAGGATTTAGTGCTTCGTCATTCGTCATTAGGGTTTAATTTCTAATGACCAATGACTAAGCTGAATAATTCAGTTGAACCGCCCCTAAAGGACCTGCGCAAGACGCTGTCGCCCCGGCAATCTTCTGGCCGTCCAGCTCAATGATAATTTATTGTTCTGGACTGTACCGACCAAGATCATTATGGAACGGTACGGGGCCCAGGTTTTGCTTTTCTGAACCGTATTGAAATAAATTCTGAGGAAAATACAACACCTGGGCCCCGGCCAAACAACATGCCGGGGCGACGATGATCACCTGTTTTCTTTGCAAATTAACATGAATTTGAGATTTCATTCTATGAATGCCGTTTGTTTAGGATTTAGTGCTTCGTCATTCGTCATTAGGGTTTAATTTCTAATGACCAATGACTAAATTCTAAATCCTAAATTATCAGGTCCGGCAGGTCACGCCATAGGCATGGCAGGTATAACAGGCTCCCCGGTCCATTAGAAATGGGTGAAGTGATTCTTGAAGCGTGTCTCCCATTCGAGCCTGCGGGTCGTTCACCAAGATCGGACAAACCCACATCCCTTCGTGGGTTACGATGCGACTGGTGGTGCATTGCAGCTTCAGCAAATCCTCGCCAGTCAAATGGAGTCCTTTCATTGTCTCAGTGGGTTTATATCCGCCACTGCGATCGACTTCTTCTCCGATATGAAACAAACTGAGAATTTTCAGGCGGGGTTGCTGAATGCCCAATGAACGGATCAAATCGAAAAATTTTTCTCGTCCTTGTTGGCCTAGTTTTTCCAACTCTGGCGCCGCCTCAGTCACGGTGATAACCGGATTTAAACCTCCTTCTGCCAGGCATTTGATTCCGCGGAGGATCCGCTCAAAGCTTCCCGTCCCTCGAATCGGATCATTGGTTTCTTGGGAGGTTCCATCCAAACTGATGCGCAATTCGAGCGAATAATGGCTCCCCTCTGAAAGTTGCTTGAGACGCCTGGCCATACGATGCTCAAGGAAAGTGCCGTTCGTCAGCACGTTCGCCGGACCAATCTTTAAAGTGGCCTCAAGGATGGCAACCATGTCCCGGTTCATGAACGGTTCTCCGCCGGTGAAGTAAAACTCGCGAACCCCCAGACGTTCCGCCTCTGCCAGATGGGTTTTCACTTCCTCCAAGCTCATCATCAAATGAGTTTTGTTGGTGGGATTGGCGCTGACCAAGCAGTGGCCACATTCCAGGTTGCACAACGTGCCCGCCACTTGGAACCAGAGAGTCTCTAAATAATAAAGAGGAGCGACGGGAAAGTTTTGTCGGGTTTCACCAACAACCATGTCACCTCCCTGTCAAGAAACATCGCATTCGCGCATCATGCCTAAAGCAGGCTCCCAAGCTCAAGCGGATTGAAAAATTTTACATTCCTGTCATTTACAGTCGGGGGTTATCTTTGGTACACGCTCAAGAGTCACCCCCCAAGGACACGCTTATGAATTTCCAAAAAAACCAACATTTCACGCCGGCCTGGCGTTCTTTTTCAGAGCATTTAAAAAACTTGGGCACCTCTTCTCATAAAGAGTTGCCGTTGCCTCTCTCCAAACCGGGCCGACTGTTCAACCGGGAGCTCAGTTGGCTGGAATTCAATGATCGCGTTTTGGGCGAAGCGGCCAACCCCACGGTCCCGCCCTTGGAACGTCTGCGTTTTGCGGCGATTGTAAGCTCCAACTTAGACGAATTTTTTATGGTTCGTGTGGCCGATGTGGTGCGCCGAGCCAAACAACAACGCACCCATTCTCATTTGGCCAATTTTTCCGCTCAACGGTTGCTGACCCAAATTCGCGACCATGTGCTTCGTCAGAAAAGTCAACAAGCTCAAGTGGTCCGCGACTTGTTGCAAGTATTGTCCAATGAAGGAATCCGGATTTATTCCGAGTTTCCGCCGGACCCCGAACTTGATCAAGAAATTCGGGAAAGGTTGCCCGATTTAAAATTTATTATTCGGAGAAACAGCGAACCTTTGCCTCCCTTGACGAGCGAACGCATCCATGTGTTTGTCCGTTTTGTGAACTCGAACGCCATTATTGCCATCGAAGAACGAAGCGCCCGCCTTCTTTCTTTAAATCCCGCAGGAACCACGCTCCGATATGCGCTGTTGGAAAGATGGTTGGCCGCCAGAGCCAGCTCCCTTTTTCCCGGTCAAGAAGTCATTGAGGCTTTCCCTTTTAAAATTATTCGCGACGCCGACCTGCGTTATCGACCCGACGATGACGACTCCATCGAAGAACAAATCATCGAAGCGGTTCAAGGCCGAGGCCGGGCCCGCGTCGTTCGACTGGAGGTCGACGCGCCTCATTACTCTGAAGGGGCTTTGTTTCTCGCCTCCTCACTCAGACTTGATTCGGCCATGCTTTACCGGTTCGACCTGCCCTTGGATTTAAGAACGTTGGCCCGGCTTTACACTTTGGACGCGTATCAGACGCTAAAATATCCGCCCATCACGCCCCAAATTCCCCCTATCATTGAGGGAAGAAATATTTTCGACGTCATTCGCGCCCGAGACGTTTTGCTACACCACCCGTACGATTCGTTTGATGTCATAGTCGAATTCCTGAAATCGGCGGCGCGGGACCCCCAGGTGACCCACATCACCCACACCATGTACCGGACCAGCAAAGAGTCTCCCATCATGGAAGCGCTCAAGGAAGGGGTGCGCCGAGGAAAAAAAGTGACCGCCTATATCGAAATCAAAGCCCGCTTCGATGAACTCAACAATGTGCGTTGGGCCAAAGAGCTGAGGCAAGCCGGCGTCAAAGTGATCCGCCCTCTCGCCGGCTACAAAGTGCATTGCAAAATGACCCAAGTGGTTCGTCACGAAGACGGCCAAGACGTGTCATACCTGCATTTGGGAACCGGAAATTATCACCCAGGAACCGCGAAACAATACACGGATCTGGGGCTTTTAACCTGCAACCCCGAATTGGGGAAAGAGATCAAATATTATTTTCAGGGCATGACGGCGCGGCAAACCAAAATGAATTTCAACGTGATCATGGCCGCCCCGGGGAACCTTCACCACGGGTTTGTGAAACTCATCAAGGCCGAAACCGAAATTCAACGAAACGGCGGAAAAGGGCACATCATCGCCAAAATGAATTCGCTGGTGGACCCGAACATCATCGAAGCGCTTTATGAAGCGTCTCAAGCCGGAGTCAAAATTGAATTGTTGGTGAGAGGCATCTGTTGCTTGCGTCCCGGCATCAAGGGAATGAGCGATAACATCAAAGTGGTGAGCGTGGTGGACCGTTTTCTCGAACACAGCCGCGTGTTCTATTTCCGCGCCGATGGGGCCAAAAAGATTTATCTCTCCAGCGCGGACTGGATGCCCCGAAATTTTTACGCCCGCTACGAAGTGGCCTTTCCCATCAAAGACGCCATTTTGAAAAAATATATTCGGGAGGTCATACTCGCCAACAGCCTGGCTGACAACGACCGCGCCTGGCTTCTACTGCCGGACGGGCAATACAAACGCGTGACGCCCTCCTCTTCAGGGAAAACGGTCCGATCGCAATTTCTGTTCGAAGACCTGGCTCGAAACCGCTACAAAGGCACCATCCTTCAAGGACGATCGTAGCCGGCGAGAGGGTCTGACCTTCGCTCCGGCTTCGCAAGTCGCTTCGTCAGACCCTCTCGCCGGAATTTAAGAGGCCGAATTTATCGTTTCGGCAGGAAAATGGACGTGCAGCGGTGATACTTGTCCAGCGGTTCCGGTTTTAACGAGAATTTCTTGCTGATCTTCTGATCAAACTCGAGCAAGTCCGGGATATGGAATATTTTTTTGTCCCACGACCCTTTTTCCGCTTTGATTTCATTTTCATATTCCCAAAAGGTCGAGAGCGGATGAAGGCCCACCTTGTTGATGTGAAAAGCGAAGACGCGGTCCACCGACGGCTCCAAAAAAACCGGCCCCAACTTCACTTTGAATTTTTCTTTTTGATAGGTGCAGATGATGGGACCCGTTGATATTCGAGACATCACGCGCACTCCCAAGTGCGTGCGCATGGCCTGAACCATCGGACGCCCCAATTGCCGTTTGAGGATCGACTGGATGGGTGTTTTCGTGAAATGGATCATGTCATGGTGGCTTTCTTCCAACATCAGGTTTTTGAGAGGGGGGCTTGAGAACTCCGAGCGGTACAGCAGGCCCTGCTCTTTGAACCCCGGGCCTTTGTATTGAAGGTACACCTGGCTCCCGTTTTTTTTGTATCGCAAGCGAAGACTGACTCCCAACCGGAACAAATCCATGCCGGGGGTGTCGAGGAACTGGTCGAGGAAAAAGGAGGATTTCACATGTTGCACGCGTTTTTTGTCCATCAAATGGTCTTGAAGTTCTTTCGCGAATTCCGGCAACACCCTTTTTTTGGACTCAATTTCAACAAAGTGGAAATCGTTAATTTGCAATCGCTCACAAATCCGATTTTTCAAAAGCAAAAGTAGTTTTTTGTTGTTATCCATATTATGTCGCCACTCACAGTATACCAAGCCCCCCATGATCCAAGGTCACCAACTTCATGAGGTATAATTCCCCGCTCATTTCCGGGATCATCTAACGGTAGGATGGAAGACTCTGAATCTTCTCGTCTAGGTTCGAATCCTAGTCCCGGAGGCGTTCCTTACGGTAATCAAAACCGGCCTCGTCTAGTCCATTCTCGAACTTGATTTCGGGCAAGGCTCGGTAGACGATGCGTATCTTCGAGGCCAGGCCGTCAAAGTCCACGGACTTTATGAGGAGCTGGGCCAGCTCGGCTAGCTCTTTCGGCGTCAGCTTGGAGCAGACCCGATGGAACGATTCGAAGTTTCGCCTCATGACGTCCGCATCGACGGTCTTGCTTTCCAGATCCAGAATCTCTTTTTCAAGCGCTTGTAGTTTCTCGTTGGCTGCCTCTTTCTGCTCCTGCAGGGCGTCGATCTGTCGCATCAGGTAATCAAACCGCTTTGAGTTCGGCCCCTCCATCGCCAGAATCTTTCCAATGTTATCTTCCTGATCCTTGATGCGGCCGAATTGTGCCATGACAAACCGCTTTTCCTCCAACTTGTCCGGAAGCTCGTTCTTGGAATGGGTTTGAGCTTCGTCAACCAGGCGAGTCACAAGTTCTTGGTTCTGGCTGAGCTGTTCCATGCGCCGAAATACGAACTCCTCCAGCGCCTTCGCCGGAATGCTTCTCACCTTGCAAGCCGATTTATCGAGCTTAACCACCGACAGGCACTTGTAGTAGAAAAACTTGTGCCCTTTGGAATAGGCGAAGTTGGGCGTCATCGCGTAGTCGCAATGGACGCACCGCACTAAGCCGCGCAATAGAAAATGATGGCGTTCGACGTCCCGGTTCGGGCGCTTGAACTGGCCGTTGACGTTTCGAGAGAGCAAGTCACCAACGTCATTGAAAAGTTTTTCGGGGATGATCGCCTCGTGCTCTCCCTTATACTGGCTCCCGTTGTGGCGAATATTTCCGATATAGACGGGATTGCGGAGGAGACTGTCTAATTTGACCTTATGGAGTTTGTAGCCACCCTTTTCAACACCGTTCTTCGCCAACCACCGCTTCATCCGAATTCCTTTCTCATCCAGAAGTTTGACGGTGTGGGCCAGGGATCCGGTTCGCAGGTAGGTTTCAAACATTTCTTGCACTTGTTTCACTTCCTCGAGATTCGGAACAAGTTTTTTGGTCTCGGAGTTGATGTCGAAACCTAAAATCGGTCGGCCACCGAACCATTTGCCCTTTCTCGCCATCGCGGAGATCTTATCCCGCGTCCTCTCCCCGATCATCTCGCGCTCGAACTGCGCGAAATCCATAAGGATGGACCGCATGAGCCGTCCGATTGATGAGGTTGTGTCGATAGGCTGGGTAACCGAAACGAAGGCAACGCCGCAACGGTCGAAAACATCGAGGATGTAGAGGAAGTCTTTGGTGTTGCGGCTCAGACGGTCATATTTATAGCAGACCACCACCTGAAATTTTCCCTGCTTGGCGTCGCTGATGAGTTTTTTCAGCCCTGGGCGATCCATGTTGCCGCCGGAAAATCCGGGATCGTTGTACGCTTCTTCAAACGGCTTCCAGCCTTCCGGCTCACGGCTTTTGATAAATGAACGGCAGTATTCGGCTTGGGAATCGAGCGACGTGAAGTCGCCGTGGAGATTCTCATCGGTCGATTTGCGCGTGTAGATAGCACAATGAATGGTCTTTTTCTTTTCCGACTCTTTTATTGGGGTTGCCGAAGGTCTCATTAGTGGAAGGACCTTACCTTCGTGCGTAGGCGAAGCCAAGGCCATTCCAGACGGAGATGTCGCCACTTCACAGAAGAATTTCCAACGATGGGCGAACGTTCTCCATTGGTTGAGCCAGCCGCTGTTTTTCCAAAGCCTTTTCCTCTTCAGCCAACCGGAGTCCGCCCTGAACCAAAATCTCAACGATTCGATCCAAGCGTTCTTGAGACGTCATTTTTTCAGGGTCGATGTGCCGATACGAGGCTTCCATAAGTAAGAGCGCAGGCTCTTACTCATGCTCTACCGGAATTGAGGCAAGATTTTCCGGCTACCAGCCGACGTAAGGCGAAGAAATCGCAAGATCGAGTTGTTTGTCTTGAATCCAGAGGAGGGTCAAGACGGCGGGCTTGCCGTTGGATTGAAACGGTCTGCATTCAGCGAAGAATCGAGTCGGCGTTGTTGACCCAAAATCCGACGCGGGGATCTCGCCGGTTTTGTTTTCGTTTGATTGCCAGCACTGATAGATAAGGCTTGTGTCCGGGATTTTGCGGTTACTGGGAATCCAATTTGGGAATCGTTGTGAGGGGATGCTGTAGTTGACGTGGAGGGTGTGCGGTAAGCCGTTGGAATAATGTGATCCATTTCTCGGTAACCAGATGGGGCCAGGTTTGTCCGATGGCTGTAAGTTGGGAAGCAACTGATCATTGCCGTTTACGCCGTTCAACCCATTGACTGGTGGGTCCGGAATTGTCGCGACGACCACCGCGCATTTTCCTGGGTGGACCTTTGCGTACCAATTCGCGGTGGCCTCTAATGAAGCGTCATAACGGTCAGCAAGTTGTTCGATGGCCGTAAGGCTTGGACAGTCGAAACTCAATAGATCCGGCATGAAAATCTTCAGGTAGAAGATCTGCGCGGCTGCGCCGTGGAAGGCTTCTCTTTCGGTGTTTTTCCGATTTGCTGGATCGTCGGCATCCGGGCAAAAGGGGTTGATTCCAACGTGATACGGAATAATGAAATGCGTATTTTCGTGACAGATGCTGAGTCGCTTACGTTTACGAGGAGCGCGTTTATACACTCGGATCCGCATTTCATCTCGCTCAAGCCAACTGGACGCCTGCATCAATTGTTCATGCAACGTCGTAGTTGCCAACTCCGCTGGTGGATCAACCTCTTCAATAGCCAATTTCAACGATTCGGAGATCTCCTCTACCGGGATCGGAGCCGTCTTGTAATCGAACTTCTTCATCAGTTGCCTGACGTAGACAAGAGGGCTCGACCCGAGGTAGTCGTTGAAATGGCGAGGCACTACTTGGTGTCCTTGCCTTTCAAATATTGGAGGTAGTTCTCGAGTTCCTTTTTGCCTTTTTCGGAAAGTTTTTCGTAGTCCCGGAAGATGTGCGTCTTTTTAATTTGTTCAACCTCTTCCTTCATTTCCTCTTTCGTGGGTAAGTAGCCGGCGCAGGCCAGTAGATGCTGCGCCGGAACCCCATACCCGTCGGCCAGTTTTTTGATCGTTTCGGGTCTCGGCGATTTTCTTTCGCCATTTTCCAACTGCCAGAGGTAAGCCTCGGCGATGCCGGTCATCTCGGCGGCGGCCTTCAGCGTCAGATCCTTGTCCGTCCGGATCTTCTTAATGATCTCCCCGAAATCCATTGGAGTGGGGCGGTCATCCTTCTTTTCTTCCATTCAATGGTCTCCCTTTTTGTTCGTGATTTATCGACGGCAGTCTAGGAATTACAGCTATCTTTTGCAAGTGAAATATTAAAGCAGTTGCTTTAACTCCCTATTTTCTTGTGCTATATTCTGAAACTAGCAGAAGATAACATTTTTTCGCAGGAAGAAAAGCGTGATTGTGAAATTGAAAACTCTAACCTTAAAACGATTATTGGCGCGGCGGAACCTCTCGCAGAACGCCTTTGCTCGGCGTTTGAGCGTCAGCAGCGCTTATATGTCTCAGTTGTTGTGCGGTGATAGGAACCCATCGCCTCGGCTGCGAGAGCGAATGCTTAAAACGCTCAACGAATCCCATTCATTACGGGGACTTCCACCTTTCCGATTTGAAGATCTCTTCTCACTTCGAGAGAAGGCATGAATCCAAAGCGCACTCCTGTCATCTCAAGTCTTCCCGCAAGCTGGAAGGGTCTGATGCGCCGGTGCCATGACCTTTGGTTTGGCGAGTTGACCGATTGCCAGGTGCAACGAGGGGCGATCACCAAGGTTGGAAGATTCGTGAAAAGCGTCTTCACCAAACCGGCCACCCCTACTCCTCCATTCAGCGAAAACCAACCGATTCCCAACAGCTGGCAAACCGTGATGAGCATCTGTGAAAAGAACGCCGTTCAATCGATCCCCATCATCAAGATTGAATCCGGTGAGCCGGTTCGAGTTTGCATTGATGAAGGAGGATGGACGACCGAGATCAAATAATTCAGTGGGAATTCCCGCATTAACCTTTAACGACCGATAGCCGACCGAAAAACGGGGGCTGTTGGCACCTTGAAATCCAAGGAGCCAGCAGCCCCCTATTTTTTTGTCCGAACGGCCGAAATTAAAAACCCAGGAGGAGGCAACCGTGAAAAAACCGACGGAAATGGAACTGAGGATGGCGAAAAAAAAAGAGTGACGACGCGAGGCATCGATATCGATTGACAAAGGAGGATGGGCAGGACATGGAGCAGGAGCTGTTACTCATCATTATTCGGAGGCGCGATCAATATCGGCCGGATCATCAGTCGGGCGCCTCGCTCGAGCAATTCCTGAGCTTTGTTTTGGACAAAGCCATTCTAAATCTCATCGAAGCTCGCAACGCGTTGAAACGGGGCAAGGGATTTCGAACGGTGTCGTTGGATCAAGAAATGGCATCGGATGACGGCGAGAGCCAGGCGTTGTCCGAAACGATTTCCGATTCGCATTCCTTGGGCGGTCAATCAAGATGTCCATTCTCTGCCGTTGACTTCCGTTATGACGCCGAACGCATGTTTCGCCGACTCAATCAGGACCAACGGGACATTGGTTCCTTAATTATTAAGGGTTACACGCCAAGCGAAATCTCCCGCCTCATCAAAAAGCCCCGCACTACGCTTCACACCGAACTCCAACGCATGGGCCGCGCCATTATGGACGAGGGATTGAAAGATTATTTCACGCCGATAACCAACGCCCCGGAAAAATATTCCGCCGATCCGGTAGAGGGTGAGTAGGAGACCCTTTATGGAAAACGGCGTTTACAAGTTCACATTTCGAGAAACCATTCCGGTCAAAGAGATCGAAGAATGTCTCTTCTGGTCGTGTTTCAACACCGAGAGCATCTTCGGCAAGGCGCGATTCAGGTTGGACAGCACCTTCTATTTCGACCGTCACGCGAGAGTCGTTGTAATCGATAAGTCGACGGATGTCGGCAAACATCTTGCTCAATTGTTCGCTTCGGTTGTTGCTCGTGAATTCGGGGACGAGGCGTTCCGAACCGAACGCCTTTTGGCGAAAGGGTTCAAATCTCCTGCCTCTTCACAAAAGGAAGGCGAGAGATGATTCCCGCGCCTTCATCATTCACGTTGACGCCAACGTATCGTGTCGACCTCGTCATCGAGGGAAAATCCCATCTGTACGACGTGTCATCCGGTGGCGAAACGGCGCGATATCCCAGCGTCACAGGATTCCTCTCCATCATTAATAAGCCCGCACTCGTGCCGTGGGCGAAGAAAGAAGCGCTCGCGTCCGTCGAGTCCGCGCTCCTTAAACGTCTTGATGGAAAAGACCTCGCCAAGATCCTCCTCAATAAACCGTGGATTGAAACCATTTTGAAAGAAGCAAAAAAACGGCCCGACCAAATCAAAGACGAGGCCGCCGACTTAGGCACCCAAGCTCACGCGTTCATCGATCTCATCATCCACGGCAAAGAACCCGAGTCAGTCCCGGAAGCGATCGAGGGGCCTGTCCAATCCTTCCGGGACTGGTGGATGAGAGCCGGCATCGAGTTGGTCGCCGGCGACACCAAAGTGGCCAGTGTCGAACACGGTTACGGCGGAAGTCTAGACGCTCTCGGCCGGCGGAACGGCAAGCTCATCATCCTCGATTGGAAAACTTCTTCTGGCATCTGGACGGAGTACGCGCTCCAGGTCGCCGCTTACGCTCAAGCCTTCCGAGAAACATTTGAGCTGCCGGTTGAGGAGGCCATCATCGTTCGCTTCGGTAAAAAGCCGCCCATCGATTTCGAAGCCAAAGAACTCCTCGACCTCAACCTTTCGTTCCAAACGTTTCTCGCCGCGAAGGCGCTCAAAGAATCACTCGATAAACCCCATTTCATGTTTTGAATTCGCACATCAAGGAGGCGACAACAATGACACCAGAGAAAAAATCAGATGGGTTACCAACCCAAGAAGCAAAAAGTCCGGGGCCCGCGCTGGTTCCGTACCGCACCAAACCAAAAACCGGACTCCCGACGGAAGGCTTGTTCATTCTTGTCGGCCATCCGAAGTCCGGCAAATCCACATTCGCGGGTTCGTTTGTGGACTCGTACGTGTTGGAATTGGAGCCGAGCGGCGGCGACCGAGTTTCGGGCCGGATCCACAACATCAGTGATCTCAATGAATTCCGCGAAGTGTTGAAGGCGGTTGTGAAAGAGCCATCGATCAAGACGATTGTGATCGACACGATTGATGTGTTGAGCGATTGGCTCGAGGACGAAATCGCCCGTTCTCGCGGACTTGAAACGATCACCGAGCGCAAGCAAGGCGTCGACGGTTTCGAGTTATGGGGCGAATACCGCCGTCGCGTCGAGAGCCTGACGCTGTTCCTCAAAGGCTCGAAAAAACTCGTGATCCTGATCGCGCACTGCAAAGAGCCGAAGCTGGATGCGAACGGAAACCCTATTACACCGGCCGGAATCAACATGCCCGGCAAAGCGGGCGCGTTCATCGCGGCGCAAGCCGACATGATCGGTTACGTCTTCAAGAAACCTCTCGGCTCCGGCACCGCGTACTACGTCACCTTCCAAGGCGGACCGCTCGGCACCTGGGGTTCCCGCGTCGACGAGCTGAACGACAAAACCATCATGCTCCCCAGAGAAAACCCCTACTCCGCCTTTGAAGCTGTTTTCAAACCAATCGCAACCAATCCAATTCAAAAAGAAGGAGGAAAGTCATGAGAGTCCAAATCGAAGCAGACGCCAAAGAAGAAAGCGCGGGGTTTTCGCTCGCGCCCGAAGGAGATTACATGGTCGAGGTTATCGATAAAACGGACGGCCTCACCAACGAAACCAAACGCCAGAAGGTCGATCTCACCTTCGACATCATGACGTTCGACGGAAAATCCGTGGGCCGGTGTTTTCACACGGTCACCTTTATTCCGGCCAAACAGCCGGGGCATGGGATCTGGCTCCGCGTCAACCACGCGCTGGGGTTGCCGTACGACGGCTCGCTCGACTTCGACACCGACGAATATCTTCACAAATACTGCCGCGCCCATGTGATCGTAGACGAGTACGAAGGCAAGAAGCGAAACAAAATCTCCAAGTTCTTTGTGGAAGGCGAGGAAACCGACAAAACAAAAGTAACTGCGCCAAAGCCAGCTTCAACGCCACCGGCAGCAGCAGCGGCCCCATCGCAATCGGATCTGAAGTTTTAATCGCGGGCGCGCTTCATGATTCTTCGCGTTCGCCAAAAGGAATTCGTCGAGAAAAGCGTCAAGGCGCTTCTTGAGCGGGGCAACACGCTCGGTGTCGCCCCGACGGGTTCCGGTAAAACCATCATGCTTTCCGCGGTGGTCGGGCAAATGTTGAACGGGTCCGGCGAGAAAGCGTGCGTTTTGGGTCACCGCGACGAAATCACCGCGCAGAACATGGCCAAGTTCAAGAAAGTGAATCCGCATCTGGACGTGTCCGTGGTGAACGCGTCGGAAAAATCGTGGAAGGGCAACGCGGTGTTCGCAATGGTGCAAACGCTGGCGCGGAAAAAGAATCTGGACGACATTCCTTCGTTGAAAATCCTCGTTGTGGACGAGGCGCACCACGCCCACGCGGACACCTACAAACGGATCATCGCTGCGGCGCGGGAAAGAAATCCGCTTCTGCATCTTTTTGGCGTGACCGCCACGCCGAACAGAGGCGACGGGAAAACGCTTCGGGACGTGTTTGACAATTGCGCGGATCAAATCACGTTGAGAGAGATGATCGCCGCGGGGCACTTGGTCGTCCCGCGAACATTCGTCATCGATCTGGGCGTGAACGAAGAGCTGAGTCGCGTCGATATGGATGGCGACGAATATGACATGGACGAGGTCGAGGAGATCATGGATACGCGTCCGCTCACCGAAGAGGTGATTAAGCATTGGAAGGACAAGGCCGGTGGACGGCGGTCGGTGGTTTTCTGTTCGACGGTCAAACACGCGGAACATGTAACCGAATGCTTTCGCGAGGCTGGCGTCGCGACGGAGTTGGTGACCGGAAAGACGCCCGACCAAGAACGGGAATGTATCTTCAATCGCCTGGACACGGGAGAGACGCAGGTTCTTGTGAACGTCGCGGTGGCCACGGAAGGATGGGACTGTCCTCCGGTGTCGTGCGTGGTTCTCCTGCGGCCATGTTCCCGCAAGTCAACGATGATTCAAATGATCGGCCGGGGGTTAAGGAAAGTTGATCCGGCCATTCATCCGGGCGTAGAGAAATCGGACTGCGTCGTTTTGGATTTTGGGATCTCCGCTCTCAAGCACGGCACCATTGAACAGGACATCAACTTACGGGAGAACAAAGTCGCCGCACCCAGCGAAGAGAGTGCGGTCGCCATCATCGAACCGCCAACAAAGGTTTGCCCAGAATGTCACGCGTCGATCCACAAGCGCATGATGGAATGTCCGTTTTGTGGGTATGCGTTTATGGGGATACCGGGTGAGTCGATAAACGATTTTCGGATGACGGAGATTGATTTGCTGGGGCGTTCGTCGTTCCAATGGTGCGACATAAACCGTGACGGCACATCGCTTGTCGCGACCGGATTTAACGCGTGGGCGGGCGTTTTTCTGCGGGACGGGCTTTGGCGGGCGGTGGGCGGAACGAGCGAAGAGTGGCCCCGCGTCATTTACACCGGAGACCGCACGGCGTGTTTGGCATCGGCGGATGATTGGATGAATGCAAATGAAACGGAAGAAGCGGCGCACAAATCGCGCCGGTGGCTTCATTATCCGCCCACCGCAAAACAGCTCAGCTATCTTTATCAGCATCAGGCGATGAACACGCCAATGACGCGTTACGAGGCATCATGCGCGTTGAGCTTTTATTTCAATCAGAACCGGATCAACCGCGTGTTGCGGGCCGCCGATCTTCGGCGCGCGTTCCAACCAGCTCTCACGACCGCTGGGGCGCGCGCATGAAGCTGGATCACGCTCTATCGCATGCGAAAAACGGCTGGGCTGTATTCCCGGTTGTTCCAAATGGGAAAAAGCCGCTTACACCGAACGGATTTAAAGATGCTTCCAAGTCCGTCTATGTTGTCGAGCAGTGGTGGAAAAAATATCCAGAGGCCAACATCGGGATCGCGACCGGGCAGATATCGAACCTGGCGGTGGTGGATGTCGACGTGAAGAACGGCGCGAAGGGACTCGAGTCCATCAAAACGGTCAAAGGGCTCGCGCCAACGTTAATCGTGAAGACGCCGAGCGGCGGATGGCACTACTATTACCTTCTCGAAAAGCCGCTTCGAAGCCGAAACGGGCTTCTGCCTGGCGTTGATCTCAAAGCCGACGGCGGTTATGTAGTGGCTCCCGGATCCACCATTGATGATATTCCATACGAATGGTTCGACGCCGAGGCGCATGAAACCGCTGTGCCTGATTCCATTTTTGAGATGGTGGAGACAAACGGCCGCAAAAAAGGCCACTCGGAGCCGGTGCAAGAGGGGCCGGTCACCGAAGGAACGAGGAATGCGACGTTGGCGAGTATCGGTGGGACCATGCGCCGGCGCGGTTTGGGTTACGAGGAGATCGCCGCCGCGCTCCAAGTTTTCAATTCAAAGCGATGTTCGCCGCCTTTACCGGAAACGGAAGTGGACTCCATAGCGGTGAGCATCGCCAAATATCCCGCCATGACCGTCGATCCCAGTAAAAACGGATCACAGCCGCACACCGACGGCCAGGAAGACGAGGATATCAGACCGCCTGGCTTCACCGATGATTCCCTCGCGCTCGATTTCACCAAGTGCCATGCGGGCGACTGGCGGTATGTGGCGGCGTGGGGCAAATGGCTCCAATGGGATGGGGCCTGTTGGCGAAGCGAAGCCACTCTTCGCGCCTATGATTTGTCCCGCCTTGTGTGTCGGCGGGCCGCCTCCAAGTGCGAGAACGCAAAGGTTGCCGCAAAAGTGGCCAGCGCATCCACGGTCGCGGCGGTGGAGCGGCTCGCGCGGGCTGACCGCAAACACGCGGCCACCACCGAGCAATGGGATTCCGATCCATGGCTTTTCAACGCGGACAACGGAGTCATCGATCTAAAAACGGGCTCCGTCAGACCCCACAACCGCGGCCTCTACATGACCAAAGCCGCGCCCGCGTCTTTCGGTTCCGCCTGTCCGGCTTGGCTCTCTTTCCTCAATGACGTCACCAACGGCGATGTTGATTTGCAGCGATATCTGGCCCGCGTGGCCGGATATGCTCTTACTGGAATCACTGTCGAACACGCGCTTTTTTTTCTTTACGGAACCGGAGCAAACGGTAAATCGGTGTTTGTGAACACCTTGGCGTCCATCTGGGGCGATTACGCCACCAACGCGCCGATGGACACCTTCCTTGAATCGAGAAACGACCGGCATCCGACGGATTTGGCCTCTCTCCGAGGCGCCCGCCTTGTGACCTCCATCGAGGTTGAGGACGGAAAACGGTGGGCCGAGTCAAAAATAAAATCCCTCACCGGCGGCGACAAAATATCGGCGCGGTTCATGAGGCAGGATTTTTTCGAATACAAACCGCAGTTCAAACTTCTGGTCGCCGGAAACCACAAGCCGTCCATTCGTGACGTGGACGTGGCCATGAGGCGGCGGCTTCATCTGATTCCCTTCACGGTCACCATCCCGCCCGAACGGCGGGACCACAATCTGCCGGAAAAACTTCTGGCCGAGCGGGACGGGATATTCGGATGGGCGGTTCAAGGATGTCTTGAGTGGCAAAAAATCGGCCTGAACCCGCCATCGGTTGTGCTCATGGCCACGGAGGAGTATTTCCAATCCGAGGATGCGTTGGGCCGGTGGATCAACGAATGTTGCACCGAGAACACCTGGGACACCGCCACGACGCAGGATTTGTACGCCTCCTGGAAATCGTGGGCTGAGAGTTCAGGCGAGTTCATCGGGTCCATCAAACGGCTGTCCGAAAGCCTGAACAACCGGGGTTACAAACGCTGGCGGCATCCGTCCAACGACCGGATGGGGTTCGAGGGCATCGCGCCGCTGGCCCCGGGGAGCCTCAAGTGACGGGCCAAATCCGCAAGTTAATGAGGAATTTCCGGTTTCCGAAGGATCCGAAAGGAATGCCGGAAAGACACGTCACGCGTGCGCGCGTACGCGCGCGTGACGGAATATATGGGAGTTCCCTTCGGATCCTTCGGAATCTATCCCGCCCCCAGAATTCTCAGGGCCGGCCATGATCATCAGGCTCCAGCCATTGACCGATGGAATCCTGCTCTTCTTGCCGCTTTGCCCATCCACCAATGCCCGCATGCAGCCGGTTCGTATGGGCGCTCAATGCCGGGCCATCCTGACCGCCGAAGCGCGGCTTTACATCACGACAATTGGATGCCGCCTGCGCGGTTTGATGTCTCGTAAAAAATTTATGCCGATCAGCGATTACGCCTATGTGGATCTGTGGTTCATTTTGCCGCGAACCAATTGCGACGCGCACAACTACGGAAAGATCCTGTTTGACGCGATGGAATACGGCGGTCTGTTCACAAACGACAAATTCATCCTGCCGCGCATCATGGGCGTGTGGCACGACTCGAAGCCGGAAGTGATCGCCAAGATTCCTCTAAGGCGCCGTTCGGAAAGAGTGGAGACGAATGTCTCCGGGTCGAATGACCCCGTAGACAGTTTGAAAGTTGATGGACGATAGATGAGCGCAAAGGCCAGAATAATAAGTGGAAAAAAATCGGTCGAACCGCCCAAACGAAAGTGCCGGCTGTGCGGAAAAATTTTGTGGCCGTGGTTCTGCAATCAGGTTTATCACGCGGAGTGTTGGAGCGAGTGGCGAAAAAATTATCAGCGCAAATATCAGAAACAGATGCGCGACCGGCTGCGGATGGAGAGCGAGCGTCTGGAAGTCCGCGGGGTTTAAGCCTCACCAAGAAACGAGGGCAGAAACATTCGGTCGAGAAAATAAACGAGGCGCTCGACATGATCCGCCGGGGCGAGAACCCGTTCCGAGCCGCGAAGAAGGCGGGGATCGCGAGAACAACGCTTTTGTACCACTTGGAGAAGTTGCCGGACGGCGATTTCCCCGGCGGTGGCAACCCGATCATCGGGCGGATTTATCAGCAGATCGAGCTTTTGGTTTGGAAGACGCGGCTGCGTCTCATCAAGAACATGTTCGTCAAATCGCGCAAGGCGGACGAAAAGATGTCGGCGCTCATGTGGAAATACTTGAACGATTCGACGGTGCCGTCGGTCGGCGGGGCGAAGCTGTTCAAGCCCATGTTGGACAACGGCACCATAGAGGATACGGTGCGTTTCCGCGAGTTCATCATCGAGCGGAAAGGAAAAAAGGTCGAGGAGACAAATGTCTCCGAAAAGAACCTGAGCGAGGCTGGGGTCGACATAGCGGCGGCCGTCGAGAAGGCGGCGACGGTGGACGCGGAAATCGAAGGGAAGGAGGGTTAAATGGCGCAAATGAAGCGGGTTCCTGCTGGACTTAATGCGTCATTAAGTCAAGTGACTTCCACCGTCGGAGAAGCCGGGTCGGAACGATTTTCAAATAGCGTAAATTTTGGACGCCAAACGGGGGATGCACCCCCCTTACTTTTTTGTCGACACTTTTGGCCTCAACCCCCAGAAAAATTTTATTCGACACTTTTTTGGGGTCGTCACTCGGCCCGGAGCCTGGCGTGAGCCAACCCGCTGAAGCACCGCTCCAGATGACCGAGCTGGAACAGAAGCTCTGGGACCTGTTCATCTTCGCGCGGCGCACGTTGGGCTTCGACCAGTTCACCAAACTCCACATGGGCTGGTTTGAGGAACTCCTTCGAAGCCAGTTCCTCATGCTCATGGCTCCGCGCGGCCACATGAAATCATCGGCCATCACGACTGCCTACACGCTGTGGCGTTTGGTTCAAGACCGCAACATTCGGATCTTGATTGTGAACGAAACACTGTCCAACGCCCGAAATTTTTTGCGCGAGATCAAGGAGCACATCACCTCCAACGAAAGATTCGTGAGCCGGTATGGATCGTGGGAGACCACCGCTTCGAAATGGACGGAGGATTCCGTGGTGATCCCGCGAACAAGGATTTCCAAAGAGGCGAGCCTCTCCGTGGGCGGTGTCTTGGGAAACCTTGTGTCGCTCCATAACGATTTGATCGTGCTGGACGATCCGGTGAGCGACAAGAACAGTTGCACACCCCACCAGCGTCAAAAACTTCTGGCTTGGTTTAAGAACGTGATCCTCCCAGCGCTCGAGCCGAACGGACAATTGGTGTTGGTCGGGACGCGGTGGCACTCTCAGGATATGTACGGCCACATTTTGGCGGACGCGGGATTCAAACATTGGACGAAGATCGTCCAGTCGGCGGAGTGGAAAGACGCGAACGGCCAGAGACAGATTCTTTTCCCCGAACGATTCACGCCGGAGAAGCTGGACGAATTGAGGGGCGCAATGGGAACCGCCAGCTATTACTGCCAAATGCTGAACGACGTGTCGGGCCAAGAAGGATCGGATTTCAAAATCGAATGGCTCCGCGCTTGCCGCTACCCCGAGCGGCCTAAGAGCATGAACCTTTACATCGGCGTCGATTTGGCCGCGGCCGCCAAGGAATCGGAATCAAAATTCGCCTATGTGGTGGTGGGTGTGCCGGAAGGCGACAAGGACATCTATGTGATCGACGCGCACAAAGAACACATGGAATTTCCTGCGCAGGTCAAAACCATCAAGCGCCTCTGCCGCGTCTACAAACCCTGCCTCGTGAACATCGAGGTTGCCGCTTATCAACATGCGCTCGTCCAAGCGCTTCGCGATGATCCCGAGGCCCGGTCCATGCCGATTGAAGGCGTTCCGGTTCAGGGAGACAAGCAGCGTCGGCTCCGAAGCCTTGCGGTGCGGTTTGAAAACGGAGCCATTCGGCTCCCCGATAACTTGCCGGATCTGGAAGAGGACCTGCTCCACTTCCCGAAGGGCGAGGACGATCTTTTGGACGCCCTCTACATGGCGATTGAGGCGGTGAGCGGCTACCGGTCGAAAGGCCGAATCAGTTTTGTGGAGGATCTGGCATGACGATCAAAGAGCGACTGGCCAAGTTTTTATTTCCCGGCGTGATTAAAGACGAGATCGAAAAATCATCCCGGCAGGTGGTGTCGCATGTTTTGGGATTGAGCATGTCCGAAGGAATACTGCCCGAAGTTGATCTGGAGATCTACAACCAGATGTATGAACAGACCTCGTGGGTGCGGGCAGTCGTTGGCGTCATTTGCAAAGCGGTGACGGCGCGCGGGTATACGCTGGTTCCCAGCAAACCCAACGCCGATCAGCGAAACGCCGAAACCTTGGCGGAGTTTTTCTCCAACTGCAACCCGAACGACACGCTTTTGGAGATCTTAGACGACATCACCCGTGATGAATATGTGTTCGGGAACGCTTTTTTGGAGGTGGTGCGCGGCGCTGATGGCAAGCCGAAAGAACTGTGGAATTTGGACGCGACCACGGTGCGCGTCAAAGCCGATGAGCACGGCAACATCACGGGTTACATCCAGTCACCCAAGTACGGAAGCCTCACCGGAAAAACAAACCGGGTCGATTTCAATCCTGAAGAGGTAATCCACTTCAAGCTCGGAACCAAGGGCGCGACGCTGTACGGCCTTTCGCCATTGGCATCTCTCATCTTGCCCGTCACCGTGGACAAATTCGCGCAGATCTACAACCGCGCGTTCTTCATCAACGGCGGAAAGATCAAGGGCGCGTTCATCATGAAGAACTCCACCGCCGAGCAGGTGGAGCGCAATCGCGAGTTCCTGAACGCCCGGGCCCGGAATCCCGACCTCGCGCATTCGGATCTGGTGCTGGAAGGCGACACCGAGTACCGTCAGATCGGCGTAAACCAAAAGGACATGGAGTTCTTGGAACTGCGGGAGTTCACGCGAAACGAGATCCTCGCGGTGTACGGCGTTCCGCCGAGTAAAGTGAGCATCATCGAAACCGGCAACATCGGATCCGGCACCGGCGAGCATCAGACGCAGACTTTCTACGAGGAAACCATTCTCCCGTTCCAAATGCGCTTGGCCGAAAAAATAACCAAGCACATCATCCGGCAAGGGTTTGGGATTCAGGATTGGTCGTTTCAATTCAACAAGCGCTCCATCGACGAGAAGGATCAAGCGGAAATCTTCAACATCTACCTGCAGGGCGGGGTGTTCACGCCGGAAGAGGTGCGCCGCATCGTGGCTCCGCGCATGCCGGAGCTGGAGAAAGCGGCTCATCAGAACATCGTCAAAGGGAAGTTAGGGCCTTCGCAGTCGATCACCCAAACGCCGCAATCTGTTCTGGAAATTGAAAACAGGTTTGTCCGCGCGCTGGAAGAGGAATTCCGGCGCATAAAGTTCCGGTTGAGCTGGAAGCTGCCTGCCATCGTTGAAGAGCGGGTTAAGCCGAAGATCAGCAAGCTCGCGAGAATGTTTCCGCTGTATCCGATTCAACACGCCTGCTTGGTGTTTCGCCGGATCAAATTTGATGAGGCGGTGAAACAGCTTGGAGATTTGGAGGCGGTGTTGGAACTTATCGATCAAGACAGCATCGCTCGCGTGGTGCGGCGGTTCTCGTTGGAGTCCGCGAGCAACGCGCTGCGAGTCTCGGCTCGCCGCAACCGTTTGAAGGACATCGATGATCTGAGCGCTGCTCTGAAAGAGTTTCTGGAAAATAACGCCGTCGACGTGGCTGGGCATATCGCCGAATCGATCAAGTCATCAATTCGGCAATCGCTGATTGAAGGTTTGGCGAGCAATGAGACGATTGATCGCCTCCAGCGCCGGATAGAAGACCAAATTGATTCTTTCGCTTCGGTGAATATACGTCCCGTTATTGACTCTGAGGGCAACGTTGTTCGCGCCGGCCACACGCGGAGCGTGTCAAGGTCGTCGGCCGCCGAACTCATCGCGAGAACGGAAGCCAATCGCGCCTACAACGAGGGCAATCTGGACGCCTTAACCCAAGCGGGCGTCGAGAAAGTCGTTTTTCTTTTGTCGCCCGACGCCTGCCCGGAATGCCGGGCCGTGTCGGATTCGATACCCGGTGAAAAGTTAGGAAAAACGTTGGACATGAACGAGGCGCGAAGCCTTCTTCCAATTCACCCCAACTGCCGGTGCACATTCATAAGCGAGGTGTAAAAATGGAACCAACTGATATTTCAACACACACAAAAACGGACGAGCGGCCTGTAATCCAAGAGGTCGATGTTGAAAAAGGCGTTCGCCAGGCGTTTGGATCGTACGGCGGAAAGCGCGCGCTCGCGCACAAAATCGCCGCTTACATCCCATATCACAAAACCTATGTCGAGCCGTTCGCGGGCGGCGCGGCGGTCTTGTTCGCCAAAGACCCATCGCCGCAGGAGATTCTGAACGACCGCGATTCGGAAATTGCCTTCATGTATCGATTCATCCGCGATCACACGCCGGAGGATCGCGCCTCCCTTGCGAAGCACAACTGGGTCATCAACAAAGAAACCCATGAGCGACTGAAAAAAATGAAGCCCGTGACAGAGATGGACCGGTTCTACAAGGCCTATTACCTAACACGCTCCTCCTATGGAAAAATGCGCGGAAGCTCGTTCAATCCAGCCAACGCTGGAGTGACCATTGATTTCGAGAACAACATCACCCGCGCCCAGCAGCGAATCAAAAACATTGTCGTCCACAACAAGGATTACTCCGACGTGCTAAAAAAATACGACGGCGAGGACACATTTTTCTACATCGACCCGCCCTATCCGGGCACGTTCAATTTGTTTGATTTCGGATTTGAGGAAGAGAAATTCGTGAAGACGCTGAAAACCCTTAAAGCGGATTGGATCGTTTCATACTCGGACCGACCGCAGGCGTTTAAGGGCATGAATGTTTACCGGGTGAAGCGACGCAACCAGATGCGCGGTCCCGGGGGCAATCAGGAGTGGGTGACGGAGCTTTTGGTCTCAAAACACCCGCTTGAGAAGAAACACCTCTACATCGATAAGGAATTGGTGGCCAAACCCGAAGGCATGGAAGAGGCGATACCGCTTTTCCTGCCCCAACTCGATGAAGCGGCCGACGTTGAAAAGATTCAAGGAGCCTTCAAAAGCCCTGGGGGCAAATTTAGGCTCTGCAAGAAACTTGTTCCCATGATTCCCGAACACAAAACCTTCGTTGAAGGCTTCTGCGGCGGTGCGCAGGTGTTCTTCCACAAGAAGCGATCGGACGAGGAAATTCTCAACGACGTGAATCCTGATTTAATCTTCGCGTATCGGTTCATTAAGAACATGGATGAGGACGATCAGGAGTGGCTGGAGAAGCAGTATTGGACGATCTCACGCGCCCACGTCAAAAAAGTCTTCAATCAGGAGCCGCGATCACCCCGCGAGCGCTTTTATCGAATCGCTTACCTCAACAAATCAAACTATTGGGGCCGCACCGACCGGATTGAAGGAATGCGTCACGGCGACAAGGGCGAGGGCTACGAGATCCAGCTCGTAAAGCGGCTTCCGCAAATCAAAGAGCGGCTCCAAGGGGTGAAGCTCATCAACAAAGATTGGAAAGAGGTGATCAATGAATTCGACGGCAAAGACGCATTCTTCTATCTCGACCCACCGTATCCGCTCCACTGGCCGAAGGAAACAGGGAAGGTTGGATCAAAATTCTTCAAGGAAGAGGAAATGCTGCCGGTTCTGAAAAGCATCAAAGGCCGGTTTCTATTGAGCTACGAATTGGAGAAGTTGAATCTCTTTAAGGGTTTCAAAACATACCGGGTGAAAACCCTGTGGACGGGCGCGAACCAGTTGGGCGCGCGAAATAAGTTTGAGCTATTGGTTGCCAACTATCCAGTGAAAGAATCGAAATTATATGTTGAGAAGCCGGATTGAATTGTTATGAATTAGGAGAATGTCGAGAAAGTTCAGAGACGTCTGTCGAGGTAATATCCCCCGATTTCAAATCGATTGTTATGCTGATTCTGGCCTCCATGTCAGTTGATCGTCCTGCCCACATTACTTTTTCATTCCAATCCGGATCATAAACCGATATCTCGTCGGATTCATCGTCAGACATTGACCAATAATCCGATGCGAGGATAAAAAAGTGGACTGTTCCTTTAAACCGAACGATGATGTCCAAAATCACTTCGTCTTCGGACATCTCATCGACTGATGTTACTTCAGCGGAAGTAATTGAATCAATACATTCAAAAGTTACCTCATCAAACTCGGAATCAAACCCCGAGCACTCGTGCTCTTTCAGCACTTCATCAAGATTTTCCTCAAGCCACGACATGAGATTGAAGGATGCGAATTGTCCGCTGTTGATCTGCATGGCTAACGTCTTTAAATTTTTAAGGCGAGGACGTATATATTGCTCTACCAAAGCGTCCAAACTTGGATAGAAGACCACGTCGGATGGGCTTATATCTTTGGACGTAAGATCGGTTTCAAGGTCTGGATGTAGGGCTTGGCCATTTTCGTTCGCGTAATCTCTAATATTGTTGGAAACAAAAGCGGTCTTCGTTTTGCGAGCAATTAGATCAGAAACCACTGTCAGCCAAATGAGATCATCTCGGTATCCAGCGCCATTTGGTTTATATGGGCGTTTGCGACGTAAGGCTCGATCAACCATTTCCTTATGTTGATTTTGCGGGTAAGGCAAAATTTCTGCATCGTTATCTCTCAGGTGATCTTCAAGCCACTTCTTGTATTTTTCTGATTCGACTTGGATCTTTTCACTGGACAGTGGAAGAGGTAAATCAATATCGATTAGTTGGTGGAGTTGGTGGATCTTAGAAGAAATCTTTTCTTGATTTTCAGTTAACGTTTCTCGAAATTTGTTGGCGATTTCGTCAAAAACAATTTGTGGCATGCAGAAGTCGTCATTTGTGTTTTTGAGATGTTCAAGCAACAGTCGAAATTTGCTCCCTTTTAATTTGAAATCAGAACAAAAGATATTCGTATCCAAAAATATTCGCACGGAATCCTATGCTCCTCGCTTTTCGATCATGGAATACCTTATCGCCGAATTGGTGGATTATCAAGAACATCGCAGAAAATACAATGTCCTATCTCGTATGACTTCTCTTGAGGCAGGGAGCGTAAACACATTGAAAGTTGATGGACGTATCAAAGGATGATGATCCAGAATATTGGCATGGAATCAGGATCAGCCATTGCCGACCAAGACGTGAGGGCGGTTTTATCGCGACTGTCGAATGACAGATTTTTCGGAACGGTTGAAGTGGTTTTTGAAAGCGGGCGTATTGTTCGCCTCAAGAAGCACGAAATACTTTTGCAGGAAAACGTGAAGGAATTTATCGAAGCGTAGCTTAGCGCGCTGTTGGGAAAACCAAGGCGCTGTTGCCCTGATGTGCTTATGGCCTAGGGGTGGCAGCGCCTTTTTTTATGTCCGGAGGGTCATGGAACAGGAAACGGCAATAATGGAAAGCATCTCGTTCGATTTTCCGCTTGAGATCACCAAACAAGCGGAAACCGAGGGCGAGTTTCATATTGTCGGCTACGCCGCCACCACGGACTTCGATCTCCAAGGCGATGTCATCACCGAAGAGGCTCTCCGCGCCTCGCAACTCGACCTCGTCAAAAACTCCACCGTCCTTTTAAACCACGACATTAAAATTCCCATCGGTAAAGTCACCAAGGCCGAATTCGACAAAAACGGCTTACTCATCGACGTCCTCATATCGAAAACCGAACCCGACATCATCCAGAAGATCAAAGAGGGCATCCTCAACAAATTTTCCATTCGAGGCCAAGTGCTGGAGCGTGAGAAGAAATACATGCCCGACTTGGACCGGGTGGTGAACGTCATCAAGCGCATGGCGCTCGTGGAAGTATCGCTGGTGTCCGTACCCGCCAATCCAGAAGCCCGCGCCATCGGCTGGTACGTTCAGAAAGCGCTCGATGAAATCGATTCTCAGAACAAAGGGTCAACGACCCAAGGAGGAGACGCCATGTCTCAAGAAGAAACCATTATTGAAGAGATCAAGCCTGACGACGAAAAACCCGCTGACACACCACCTCCGCAGGACAAACCGGCGGAAACAAAACCGGAACCCCAACCTCAAGACGCGCCGGCTCCGCAGGATCAATCGCCGGAAAAGATTGCTGGCAAAGACGCCAAGGCCAAGAAAGACAAGGAAACGAAAAAAGCCAACAGTCTTTCGCTCGAGCCGGTGTTCATGATGCTCGAACGGCTCATTGCGATGGGCGGCGAAATTGGACCGACCGCGATCCAGATCAAGTCGATGCTCAAACAAGCCATCGGTGAGCAATGGACACCTCCCGCAACCGCGACGCCCAAATCCGTCAGCAAGGAAGAGATGGCGGAAATGATTTCCAGCGAAGTGAAGAAACAGATCGAGCCGATGCTCAAACAGATTCCTGCGATGAGAAAGGGACTCATCGAAGAGGAACCGCAAGGCGACGAACTCAAGAAAACATTTGAGGGGCTCCCACCCCAAAAGAAGCTGAAAGTGGCGCTCGCCCTTCAGCAAGCCTAAGGAGGGCACACAGCCATGACAAATGATTTGGAGCAGTTGAAAAAAGCGCTGAACATCGCGAACGCCGGAAACACTCTTCAACAGCCGTTGGTGGACCGAGTGCTTCAGGAATTAATCGAGGTCAACAATCCGCTTCGCCAGAACCTGCCGAGAAAGCCCGGATCCGGTTCAGAATGGATTTTGAACCAGCGAACGGCGCGAGGCACTGGAGCCTTCGTTGACGATACCGAGGAACCGACGGACACTCAGTCCACCTATGCGCAGAAGAAGTTCACCTACAAGACGATCATTCAGCGCGGCAAGGTCACCCGCAAGTTGCAGGCGGTTGGCAAAACCCTGCTCGACATTGAGGCCGAGGAAATTGAGAGCGCTCTGCAGGTGATCCGGGACACGGAAGAAAACGCGCTCATCAACGGTGATTCGGCCGTTAATCCGAAGCAGTTCGACGGACTGAGGAAACTTACGCCCGCCGGACAGGTGCTCGTGGCCGGTGCGAATGGTGCGCCGCTCACGCTTGATCTTTTGGATTCGGCGATTGATTTGAATCGCGGCAATCCCAGCATGCTCATCATGTCCAAGAAGGCGAACCGGAAACTGAACGCGCTTCTTCAGGCACAACAGCGGTTTGTGGACACGGCGGAGGTGACGGGTGGATTCCGAGTCCAGGTCTACAACGGGATTCCAATCTTCCGAAGCATTTTCGTCTCCGACGCGCAGACCCAAGGGACGTCGAACGTCGCCACGGATATCTTCGTGTTGGACACGAGCGCCGTGTGGGTGGGCGAGTTGACCCCGCTCAAAATGACGCGCCTCGCGCAAAAGTCGTCCCAGTTTAGCGAGTTTGACGTGTTCGAAGACCTGACGCTGGTCCTCGGCAACGACATCAAAGTGTCGCGGCTCGCAGGCGTCACCCTGTAACGGAGGCGGCGTGTTTCATTTACGCAAGAAACGCCCTCCGTTCGGGACCGAGGAATCTCCCTTATGGGAACACGCCTACTCGGAAGAGGTCAAGGTCGTGGAAGGCATCTGCCATGTGGAGTATGAGACCACGCGGGACTACCTCCTTAAAAACGGTTACGAGGAAATCGAAACCGAGGAGACGGAGTTGGTTCCGAGTCTCAACGGCTCCGATCACGCCGAGCCGGTCCCGCGAACTCCCAAGCCCAAACCAAAAAAGAAACACAGGAGATGATGGAACTCTTATGCCTGTATTTCCTCTTCCTCCAGTCCCGAACTTCAGAGTCGCGCAAGGATTGCCCGGATTCGTGAGGCTCAACTGGGCGGATTATCCGGTAAGCGTGAAGGACGGCCACCGGTTGTTGGGGTTTCGGGTTTACCGGTCGGAGAATAAGAACGAATTGGGAGAGTTGATCGCCGACGAGCGGGAGCTGAACACGAATGTGTTTGAGTTTGAGGATACGGATCCGCAGGCGGGGCCCAACCGGTACTACGTCATCGTGGCGGTTGAAGAAGGGGGATCGGGCGAGGCCCCATTCGGGGCCGGTCCTTATGGGAGTCCCGATACGACGGGCTTCAGCTTCCCGCCTTTTAGTCAGAGGCCGTTCGGGTCGCCGTTGCGAGGTTTTGGGAACGCGCCTTTTGGCGAGGCCTATGGCCTCTAAGGAAAATTTATGGCTGAGACATTCACAGACAAACTGAAATTAACCAAACGCGACACCGGCGACCTCAATTGGGGTCAGGGACACAACGCGAACCTCGATTTGGTGGACGCACACGCGCAACAAGGATTGCTTCGTCCTCCCAGAATGCTGTTGGCGACGCTTGGCTCGGGTGGCGTCGGAGCTGAACTCCTCGGCAATACGATTTATTTCTACAAGGTCACCGCCATCAACGCGGCCGGTGAAACCACCGAAAACAAAATCCCCGCTACGCTTGAAGCACAGGTGAGCCAACCCGTAACGCCCTTGCCTGTCATTCTTCAATGGGAAACGGTGAAAGGCGCGACTGGATACCGGATTTATAAGTCGACTCTCACAGGCCAAGAAAAATTCCTCGTCGAAGTAACCGGTGAATCCACCGTCAACTACACCGACACCGGCAATACGGCCACAAACAATTTGATTTCCGTCCCAACGGATAACACCGCTCGGACGTCCGTGAAGAAGATCATTGCCGGATCCGGCATTAGCGTCAGCCCAGCCGATGGAACCGGCGATGTGACGGTCAGTACCGTGGGTGGCGGCGGTGTCACCTCCCTGAAAAAGACCGGCGAGGCGACCAGCTTAACGGGTGACGTTTCGTTGGAACAAGGCGCGGGAATGCAACTCACGCAGGATGATCCCAACGACAAGATTGTGATCGCGAACGCCGGTGTGACCGGCCTTCGCAAAGAAGGCGAGGCTTCGCCCTTAACCGGTGATGTGAAATTGGAAGGCACAGGCGGCATCACGCTTATTCAAGATCAGCCTAACAACAAAATCCAAATTAATTTTGGTGGCGGCGGAGCCTCCGGGTATGCCTCCGCTGTGGTAGCGGCGGCCACCGGAGTCGCGGCCACGGATACCGGAAACATTCAGGCGGCTCTCAACGCCGTGGGCTCTCTCGGAGGCGGGATCGTTATGCTTCGAGAGGGCACCTATAACATAAACGCCACGATTAACATCCCCGCCAAGGTCACGTTGGCAGGCCAGGGACGTCACGCGACAATTCTCCTTGGCGATCCCACGTTTGGAGCTTCGAACATGGTCAACGCCGGTGGAGCCAACATTGGTCTCCGTGATTTAACCATCGATGAAAATTTCCCAAACCGCACAGCCAATTCCGGCTATGCCGCCCTTCTTAACGCGACAAGACCACTCGTCGAGAACATTCAAATCATGCGGAACAGGGCGACGAACGGGCTCATCTTCCTCAGCGACGGCCAAATGAGGAACTGCATTCTTATAAACGACGGAAATCCTCTCGGAACCGCCATTGTCCAAGGCGGCGAGTTAATCGACAACTGCAATCTCTTTCAAAGTCAAAACGGCAACGTCAACGATTTCATGCAGCAGCCGACGCAAGTGATCAATTGCCGGCTGATTAGAAATCAGGGCACGGTTTCCGGAGCCGGAATACGAGCAAGCACTTCAAACAAGATCGTCATCGGAAATGGAATTTTTCTTGGAGGCGGCAACAACGCCATCATCATTGGTGGAAGCGCCGGGACTTATATCGGAAACATCTGTCAGGGCGGCAACATACGCCTGGATTCAGGGGCCGGCACCAACACCATCGTAGGAAACGCTTCGGCCGTTATCGTCAATAACAGCGGCAACGCGACCAATCAGATCGCGAACAACACATAACAGGCGATTGCCTGACGGAGGAACAATTTCATGGCTACACTTGAGTCCCTACTTTCACAGCAAGTACTTGGAAATCTCGCGGCGGATATTCTCGCGCCCAAGCCGCCGATCTTGGGCCTCATCCAGGCTCTTCAATTCGTCGACGGCCCGACGCCCAAAGGGAAAACCCGCATCACATTAAATTGGACGGCCCCCACGCGAAACGAAATCATCGGTGGCGAGCTGCTGAAAAATCCCGACAACACGCCGGACCTGGCCGAAGGCTCCAACGGCGCTGTTCACGAAATTCAATTTGATCCTATCGTTGCGGGGTCGTTCACCGTTTATGAACGAACAGCCACATCGGGTCTTCAAAGCACACTTTCCGCGAGCACCCTCCACGGTCAGCGCGTCATCAATGTTGTGACGCCTGTGCCGGTCGATATTGTGACCGACGCGGTCATCGTGATTGAAGACGGCGTCACAGGCAAAGAAGAATACGCCGAGGTGAAGTCCGTGAACACGGGCACCGGGGAGATTGTTTTGAAGAACGGGCTTTTCTTCACTCACGCTTCCGGGTCGGTAGTTAAAGAGGTCACTTTCGCTTCGAAAACAGAAGCCACAGACTACACCATCGATTTGCCGACGGGCGTCATTACCGAACTCACCGGCGGCTTCACGATTGGGAACCGTATCGTGATCAAGTACGAAACCACCCTGCAGGATTTGGATCATTACGAGCTTTACCGGGTGCCGGGGAATGCCATCGTCTCAGATCCAACGAGAACGAATGTCCTCGCGGCCTCCGGCGTTGTGACGGTGGATGCCGCCATCTCCTCGGCGTCGACATCATTTCAAGACCAGTCCCTCGTCGACACCGACAACGGGAAAGATTTCACCTACTATTTGTTCGCGGTGGATTCTCAAGGAAACGCTTCCAATCTTTCCAGCGAGGTCATGACCGAGAATCTGCATCTTGTGTTCGTGGAATTGATTTCTTCCATCACTCAGGCGCTGGCCACCGAGGTGTCCTCCAACAAAGTCGTGGTTTCATGGGATGCCGTGACCGATCCCAACGCCAACGGTTACAACATCTATCGTTCAGCGGGCGCGGTGTTCAACGCGGGGTCTGCGCTCAAAGTGAATTCGGCGCTCATCCCCAAAGGAACAGGGCGAATCTCCTTCGATGACAGCGCCGGAAATCTTGTGAACCGCAGGCCGGACAACGAAGTGCCTTTTCCTCAGAACGGCCAGACCTTCGCCTACAAATTGGAAACAGAAGATACCGTCACGTCGTGGTCGGATGGAACATCCAACGTCCCGACGGCGGACACCACCGCCTCAAAAACCACAGGCGTCGGTGATGGTTCGGGCGGCAGGTGATCCCTTGTGGAACGGGAGCTGGCGGTTATCGACTACCGCAAGGATCATTCAATCCGTAACCACACGCCAAAGGTCTCCGTCTTTACGGATTCCGCAAATGTCCCTCTGACGACCGCGGCGGTTAAACGCCACCGATTCGTTCAGAACCTCAAGAACAACCATCTGAAATTAATCGAGGCGCTAACCAGCGTCGAACGATTCGCTGTCGTCTGCGAGTTGACCGAGGAACGATTGCAAGCCATTCGGAAAGCTAAGGACGAGGCGATATCCGAGTTGGAATATCGATTTCAAGAAAAACTCAAAGCCTATGACGAGCGCATTGAGGCAGACGCCAAATGACCGCCCTTGTTTCCGTTTTATCCGCGACCGTCACGGCGACCGCCACTTTCGCCTACACCAACGCTGATTTGGTCAGCGCCGTGACCGATGGCGAGGTTCAGCCATTTGAAGTTCGACCCGAGTGGATCCAAGAAGCGATGGAAGAGATCGACCGCAAATGCGGGATGTGTTTTCGCCCGGTGAATTTTCAGGACAAAGTCGACGGCAACTCCCTCATCCGCGTGTTCACACGATGCTTTCCTCTTTTGGAAGTGAACCGCGTGGAAGTGGACGGGGCCGATCTCTCTCCTTCGATCTACGTCGTCAACAAACGAACAGGAAGCGTCACGCTCAAGAACGGCGTGTTTGAAGAAGGATTTCAGAATGTGGTGATCGATGGTGTGTCTGGCTATGACAAAGTTCCGCCCTTGATCGAAAAGATTGCGACGTTGATCGTGGCCAAGACCGCGCTCTCCGCAAAAAACGGGGCGCTGGTGGATTCGGAGAGCATCGGAGATTTTTCCCAGAACCGGAGCTTCAAGAAACTGAACGACGAATTGGATCGCGCCTGGGAAGCCTGGGGCACCCGGGCCGGAATTGATTTCGCCTCATGATCCGGAAGCTGCCGGATCGGCTGCTCAAGGATCGGATCACAATCCGAAAGCCGGTGCAAAGTTTCATCAGCGGAACAAAAAAGCCGGTGTTCGAGCATCAGTTGGTCGCCACAAACGTGAAAGCGCGGTTTAACCCGGCCGGCACGGGTCTCGACAGGAATGTATTGGGGCAGACGCCCAAGCGCGGCGCGAGGTTGTTCGTGAATGTTGAGGATTTGCCGCCCGAAGGACTCAAAGAGAATTTTGAGGTGGTGAATGAGGCGACGGGCGAAGGGTATGTCGTGACGGAAACAAAGAACTATTTCGGGCATCACTTGGAAGTGGCGCTCTCGGAAACCAAATCATGATTCGGGTCACCATCAAAGGAAGCGAGGAAGTGTTGAAGATCATGGAACTGATTCCAAATCGAATGAAATTGGCATTCCTGAAAGGGATGAGAGACACCGCGATCATTATTCAAAGTTTGGCGAAACGGAACGCGCCGGTGTGGCGGGGGCTACTCCGAGCTTCCATCGTTCAGTCGGTCGCGGTTGAAAACGACCGGATCGTCGGAACTGTGGGATCTGCTCTTCCCTACGCCAAAGTGATGGAGTTTGGCCGCGAGCAGGGATGGCGGCCCAACATCGACGCCCTCAAAGTGTGGGCGCGTAGGCGTTTGGGCAATGAGCATGCGGCTTATGGCGTGGGCGAATCCATACGAAAGCGCGGATTCCGAGCGCAACCCTATTTGGCGCCCGCGTTGGAAGAAGCGGGTCCGAGAACGCAACTGATCTTCACGGGTCGGATTCTTGAGGCGATTGCCGAGGCGGGTGGCTGATGCCCGCCCCACGCCTGCATGAAACGCTGATTGCCGACCGGATTGTTGATCTCATCAATGGTCTTTCGGTCGATTTGAATCTAAAGATCATTACAGTCGGCGCGCTCGAGTTTTTTCCGACGCTGGAACAGTTGACTGACAACGTCCCGGCGGTGTTCGTGAAGCCGTCGCCGTCGACCAATTTGGAGCGGATCACGACCGGACAGACATACCGGATCGTCTACAACTTCCGAATTGTGTTCGTCAGCGTGTTTGGCCCCAATGAGGAAATCATTCGAGAGAAGACCATCCGCACCCAGAAGATCGCCGAGCTTTTGATCGACAACGTGGACTTGGGCGCGTTGTCGTTGCCGAACGGGCAGGTGTTGTTCAGCACGCTCAAATCAATTGAGTGGGAGCCGCCGGAGGACAACTTGGTGGCGTCGGTGAACGCCGACATGACGGCGGCGGCTTTGGTGTTCACCGTCGAGACAAGCAGTCGGAAATAAATTTAGGGAGGTCGTTTATGCCATTCGCAACAGAAAGAAAAAGTTTTGGATTTAAGAAAGAGACAAGTCGGGGCGTGGCGGAAGCCGCGCCCGCAAAATATCTCGCCGTTGGCGCAGACAGCGAGCTGAATTATTCCTCCGTGCTCATCCCCGATGATCGGATCCGAGGATTCAAAGACCGGTTCCCGTCAGCGCCTGGTATCAAAGAAGGCACAGGAACGCTCGCCACTATTGACGCAGAGGCGTCGACTATGGGCGATCTTCTTTTTGGATGTTTGGGATCAGTCGCCACCATCCAGCCGGACGCGCCAAATTCACCCACAGTCTACCGGCACACATTCTCCCGATTGAACGGAATTCAGATGCCATCTTTCACCTTCTTTGTGGATCGCGGTCTTTCAAAGAAGCGGTATCCGCTCACGGTCATCAAGAAATTGGCGTTGTCGGGTGCTGTTGATGGAAAAGCATTGGTCAATGCTGATCTTCTTTTCAAAACCGAGGAAGTGGCTTCGACTTTCACACCGAGTTATGGTTCGCCGAAGCCTCTCATGTTTTTCCAGACCGATTTCAAGATCGACGGAGTATCCGATGTGAACGTGAAAAGCTGGACGCTGAACATCGACAACGCCTCAGCGGTGTTGCGAACGCTCAACCAATCGCGGGACGCCAAAGACATTGTTTCGCCCGGGCGGTTCATCATCGATGGCGGGTTCGAGATTTATTTCGAATCCGAAACCCAACGGCAGAAGTTTCTCGACGCGAGTATGGCCGCGCTCAATATTGTCCTCACCGGCGACATCATCGAGGACGCCTTTAAAAATCAGCTCGAGTTCGTGATCTCCGAAGCCAAATACACCGCGTTTCCGTTTGGAAACCTAGATGACCTTTTGGGGGCGGCGGTGACCTTCGAAGCTCAGTACAACACCGCGGCGGGATACAGCCTCCAGGCCATCCTGACGAATGCGGTTCCTTCCTATTAATAGGGGCAGTATGGAACCGATTACCGTCGAGGAACTGAAAAACAGGCTCAAAAAAGAAAAAACGGTTCGTGTTGGCGATCTGATTTTTCGGATTCGCCGCGCTCCGCTTCTCTTATTGGCCGACGAGAACGAAGATTTATGGGCTTTGGCTCGGCGGGATAAAGACGCGCTGTCCGGACGCATCAAAGACTTGATCGCCAACCCCACCCTTCCCCGCATGAAGCGGGTTTTGCTCTCCGGCGTCGTCTCCCCAAAGTTGGCCCATCAAGACGACGAAAATACCGTATGCGTGGATCATGTCCTGGCGCATCATGAATTGGCTGCTGGCCTTTTCATCGAGATCGTTAATTTTTCACTTGAGCCGCCGGACGTAACGAAGGAGGGCTAATTCCATGCCCGGCCTTCAAATCCAGTTCGAGGCCGTCGATCAAGCCTCGCCCACAATCCAGAAACTATCCCAAATGATGGTGGAGGCGGCGAAGAACTCCGACCGCTTCGCCAAAGAGATCTTTGACTCCTCCAACCGAATCGACACCGGCCTCAAGAAAATATCCAGCGGCGGCAAAGAGACAAAACAATCCATCGAGTCCGTGAAGGATGCGACGAGCCAATTGGCCGCGAGTCTCCTTGGCATCGCGTCGGTGGCGGGCCTCACCTCATTTTTCAAATCGTCCGCCGAAGCGGCGTTGGAAGAGGAAGAAGCGCTTCGGCGATTGGCGTTTGCTGTCGACGCGACTGGTGGTTCCTTCAACCAATCCAAAGAGGCCATCGTCGCCTTTGCCAATCAGCAGCAAGCCTTCACGCAATTTTCCGATACGCAAACATTCGAAGCCATGGGCCGGCTCGTCCGGGTCACGGGCGACGTTGGTCAAGCGATGCAAGCGACGCGGCTTGTTTTCGGTTTGGCATCTGCATCCGGTCGTGACTTTGGATCCATCCTCGATCTCTTGAGTCCCATTTTGCAAGGCGACGCTTCCCGGCTCCGCGCTCTGAAAAATGAGTTCGGCGCATTCATCGGCAACGCCAACACGGCGCAAGAAGTGGTGGACGTGTTGTCTCGCCGGTTTCTGGGAGCCGCTGAGACACAGGAAGGGTACGCCAAACAACTGGCGATCTCGCGGAATGAATTGGGCAATTTCAAAGAGACAGTCGGAGCTGGAGTTCTGCCCGCATTCAATTTTCTACTCGGCGCGCTCACCAAAGTCACGCAGTTCTTTGAGGTCTTGGGTGTTGTGATCGCCAATTGGTCGGCTCATGCGCGTCTCAACGTCAAGGATTTCGCCGAGTTCATCAAAGAGGTGTTCACGCTTAATTTTGATGGGGCGCAGGAGCGTCACAAACGCTTCGCGGCCGAGTTCGCCGCCATTGAAGAAACTTCCGCTGAACAAGCCGCCGAGATCGATAAACGCTACTCCAAAGAGCGTCAGCTGATCGCTCAAGACGAACAACGTATCAAAGCCGGAACGACCCAAAAGTCCGTCGAGGAAGCCCGGAAAGAAGCTGAAGAAAAAAAGAAAGCCGCGCAGGACGCGCACGACACCATCACTCGCCTTGATTCCGAGCGGTTGGAGTTGGACGGCGAAAAACTCGAATCCAAACTGGAACTCATCGAACTGGAAAAGGAACAGCGCCTCCGCCAATTGGACGAAATCCAAGCCAAAGGAATCTTAACGGAGGAAGCGCTCACTCAAGCGCGGATCAACGCGGTTGAGATCGCAAAACTCAAATCCAAAGAAGCTCGCGAATCATTGGACGAGGACATGAAGGCGCTTGAAGAGGGTGCCAAATCCGTCGCCAGCACTTTCGCCAATTCCGTGGGCGACGCGATGGCGGATGTGATCTTGGAAGGCAAGAACATGCAGGCCGTGTTCGATTCCGTTTTCAAATCCGTTCTTCGCACCGCCATCGAAACATTCACGCGCATCGCGATTGAGGCCGCCATTTTGCGGGGATCCACCGGTGGGCTGGGCGTTCTTGGCGGAATTTTCGCGGTGGGCGCAATCGGTGGCGGCGCTTTCAAAGGCATCAAACTGGCAGAAGGCGGAATTGTGCGGCGTCCCACGTTCGCTCAAGTGGGTGAGGCTGGGCCGGAAGCAGTGATCCCATTGGATCGACTCGGAAATTTCGGCGGCAGCGTAAATGTCACCGTCACGCAGAACAACACCATTAACGTTCAAGGGTCAAGCGACGAACAGGTAAGAACTCTGATGAGAAGGATTTCAGAGGCGACGCGCTCCGGGGCCGCCGAAGGCGCGGAGCTGGTGAAATCCATTCTCTCCAAACAAGACAGGTTTGCGCGGGAGGCGGTGTGAAAACGGTGTCCGCCGACTACAAAGCGATTCAGAAATCGAGCTTGATCTATCCGGTTCGTAAGGTTGAACTTTTCCGACGATTGGCAACCGGTCTTGATTGGGAAACAACGCCTATCGACATCACAACCGAAGTAGTGCGGCTGGATCGGCTGTCATGGAAATTGGACACCGACGCGCTCAACGAATTCAAAGCATCGAACATTCGCATCGAAGTGAACAATTCCGACCGGCAGTGGGATGGGACTTCGTCCCGATTTTCTGGATTTCTCGTTTACCGCTCGCGCATTCGCATCACGCTGGGCCTCACGGTGAATGGGGATGAAGAATCGTTCCCTGCTTTCACTGGTGTCATTGAAGATGTGAACGAAGATTCGTTAACGCCGACGGTTCAGCTCGATGTCGAGAGCATCGACGCTTTGCTTCGCACACAATCGGGTGAGGCGGCTGGTATTTTCGTCTTGAACGAACTCCTTGGAGTTGGCGACGGCGTCACCTCGGAGTTTTTTACCTCGCAATTTCCGGTCGGCGCTATCAAGGAAATCCGAGTTGGTGGCGAGGTGCTTCGTCCCGGTCTACGGTATTCCTTGTCCAATTTGAACGACCCGCTCCAAGCCGGCAAAGTCACGTTTATCTCCGCTCAGCCCGGGCCCGGGAAAGAAGTGCGAGCCGATTATGTCATCTGGAGGCGTGACCAAGAAATCCACCAAGTGGTAAGCGACCTTCTGGCAACGGTGCCGCAGGTGCCGGTCGGCGTGATCGAGCCCGTCGTATTCGATCCTCCAGTGGAGCGCGAAATCCTCCACACACTGCAGGGCGATTTCAATCTCTACGAGTTGAGGCAGACGAAAGTGTTGTCGGAGGAATCGCCTCCGCAAAATGACGGCCTGCTTACCATCGACGCATTTGATTCCAAAGCCAAATGGCAGGCCGCGTCCGTCGCCAATATCAATTTCGACCGAGTGGTCAACGCGATCACGCCGAAATGGACATCCCAATATGAGGGTTTGTTCCTTCCTGAGGAAGAAAAGGAAAAGGTGGAAGGTGTCCTCACAGATCCCTGGCAAGAAGATTTGAACGACGGCGCGGGTGTGACGCGGTCGATGGCCAATGGAATTCTCTCGGTCAGCGCTCCGACAAGTTTCTATCGGATAGAAAACCTCAAAGAAGATGGGAGCGGTCTGTCGCGGTGTGTTTCTGTACGGATCAAGGTCACGCAGATCAACGGCCAAATCGAGATTGGCTCCTTTGCGCTGTCCAATTCGAAAGGGGCGCAGATCCTCATCCAAAGTACGAACCAAGTTCGAGTCCAGTCCGGTGGAACCACCTTCGGTCCCTATGCGGCCGATCTCACGAATTTCCGAAATATTCGTTTGCAGATGAATATGTCGACGAACACATGGCAATTGTTCATCGACGGCGTCTCAACGGCTTCGGGAGCGCTGGGAAACGCGCCGGCGGGCGCGTCGGTGGGCGTTTATCTCCATGCGCTGGCCTTCACGCAAACCAATTTCCAATTGGATTATCTCCGGTACAACGGTTTGACGGCGGCGCTGCCAGTCGGCACCTGGGAAAAGGTCATCGATTACGGGGTTCATTTGGCTGGGCTGACCAGTTTTTCGTTGATCGCCACGATGGGACCCTTCTTCTCCGAAATCCAAGGAGGACCTTCGTCCGTTGCTCACTTTTTTTCGTGGAGCGCCGACGGGATTTCCTACACGCCGGAGCAATCCGTCACCAATGGTTCAAACCTCGGCGCCTTCACTAACCTGACCTTTCCCCGTTACATTAAATTCAAAATCCAGATCACCGCCACCGAAGACCCGGATCTTGTCGCCGTAAAGCGACTTTTCCTTCCCGCGTTGGCCGCGTCGAATGTGATCGACGCCGGATCCGGTATGGTTTCATGGGACACTTGGAAGGGCACGTTCGTCAACAATGACGGGAAAATTCAACGATTCACGGCGGCAGTCGCCGCGTCGCTTTCGGGATTCAGTTATTACCAGGCGCTGGGTCCTGGTGATTCCATCCAAACCGATGAATATGCCTTCACCAATTTCGCCGTCCGCACCGAAAAGCTGATATTCATCAGCCTCTTTTCCGCTGCTGGAGCAAATGCTCCGATACAGAGAGAGAGCCTGATCAACTTCCAGACGAAAAGCGTCCTTGTGTCGATGGCAAATTTCGGGACGCAATCGGTTCTGGACGTGATCAAAGAACTCGCCAAGATCGCCGATTATGAAATCGGATTGGAAGGAAACGGAGCGTTCTTTTTTCGAAACAAGACCGTTCCCGCGACGCCCGTTCTCGTTCTGGACGACACCAACGTGGAGAAGGTGGCGAACGCCACCCCGGGGTGGGACCGGGTCTACAACAAGATTCGCGGAGCCTTCGGATCCTTCGTCAAGGAAGTGGATTCAACAACGGAAGGTGAGCCGTCCCCGACAAGCGTTGATCGGTTCGGTTTAAGATCGCTTTCCGTCGGTGGCGGAAATCTTGTCCTTCAAACCGACGCGGATTTGGCCACGGTCATGGCGAAGCGTTATTTCGAGCGTTACCACCTACCCAAACGAAGAGCCACCTTGACTGCGCGGTTCATGCCGGAGACGGAACTGGGCGACCGCGTGACGCTGAACATCTCATCGCCCAGGCCGATTGCTGGATCGTTCGACGCCCGCGTCGTGGGCATCGCCCACTCTCTCATGGACATGAAAACAGAATTCGATCTGGTGGAGGTCTAATGCTTATGTGGCGAGTTTCCCTAGGGCATTTTAGATCGACGGAGAAGTCGAAGAAACGAACAGCCATGAACGAGGACTGTTCACATAATTCTTTTACTGAGCACATAAAGTGGCACCCGGC
>JAJVIP010000029.1 GCA_022072025.1 Elusimicrobiota bacterium | reverse complement strand
CACGACGATTTCATCGTGGTTGAAATCGATAAATAGCCCCATTTCTCGTCGAAAACCGCATTTTTCCCGTCGAAAACACTCCTGAGTGATCCTGCTCAAAAAGTGCCCCCATTTCGCAACTGTCTCATTTTTTCTTTCGGAAGAGTTAACCAAACCTTAAGGAATTCTTAATGGAGAACAATCACAATATCCTCCATATGCGCCCTAACATTCGATTTTCACCCTCTCTCGGCCTTGCGCTGGTCTATTTCACCTCCCAAGTGGTCTTGGGGTCTGCTTCTGAAAGTAACTTTTGGTCTGAACGAAAAAAAGAAAACGCTCAACTGGCAGCGTTACCGAAAATCTCACAAAATTCCTTCCACCGTCAAAACATTCTGAATCAACTCCCTCATTTGACAACCCCTATATCAACGCTCGAATCTGAAAATTTATTCACATCTCCCCAACACAAGGGTCTGAGCAAAAATCTTCAATCACTTTTCAAGGCCATCCCCCCTACCCATGGAACCGTTCAAGATATTTTTGATCCAAAAATTAACAATCAGGCTCCCCTTGTCCTCATCCAAGATGTCCATCTCAATTTAGAAGCCCAAACCGATATTGCGTCCTTGATTCAAGGACTGATTGACCAAAAACAATTGGGTCTGGTGGGGGTGGAAGGGGCTTTCGATGTATTTGACTTTTCGCCCTATCGTCGATATCCGCTCAATGGCCTGAGCCAAGCGGTAATGTCGGATCTGTTGGAAAAAAATCTGATGGGGGCTCCGTCCTTTGTGGGAATCACAAGTCCGGTTAACCCGCCGCTATTTATGGGGATTGATGACCGGAAACATTATGATCAAAATCTCGAAGCGCTTTTCCTCAGTAGAAAATTAAAACCCGCCTGCGATAAGTATTTAACTCAAGTCAAACAACGGTTGACTGATGAGAAGGAAGGGGTTTTGCCTGTGGATCTCAAACGGTTTGACGACTTTCGTTTGTCTTACCACAAGGGCCACCTGTCACTGGGAACCTACGCCAAACACCTCTCTCGCTATGGGGTTGAAACAGACCTGGTGATTCAGCAGTTTTTAGAGGCCCATGACATGGAAACCCGACTGGACTTTAATCAGGTTGAAAATGAACGCCGTCGCGTCATTGAAAAACTGACCGATGTGTTAAACGAAACGGAAATAGCCACTTTGGTGGGACTAAGTTTGGCCTACCGGATGGGGAGGCTGGGGTTTGCCGCTTATTACAAAAACATCCGTGCGCTCTGCGCGAAGAAAAACCTTCACCTCAATAAAACACCCGCCTTTGATAACTACATTCGTTACGTTTTGCTTTCAGACGGCATTAAAGCTGACCAACTTTTTGAGGCTGTCGAAAAAATTGAACAGGACATCCTCAATCAACTCATCCAAACTCCGGAACAGAGAAAAATTATTGAGACCAGCGAACAGATATCGCTGGCTGAAAAGCTGCTTGATTTTTCCCTCACTCCAAAAGAGTGGGAAAGGTATCAAAAATACGCACAGGCTTCGCCATTAACGACTGCATTTTCGTCCTTTGAAAAATTTTACCAACAAGCCGATCTCCGCAGCGACCTCATGGTTGAAAACCTTTCCTCTGCCCTCTCCCGCGCCGGAACCTCCTCACCTGCGACCGCTCTTATTGTGGGGGGGTTTCATACCGCGCGCATAACAACCCTTCTTCGCAAAAAAAATATTCCCTATGTGATCGTCAATCCCAATCTCACCAAAGGTGAGGACACCGCCGGGAGCCGTTATCTCTCTATCTTTCAAAGAGAGAAAACCCCGTTGGATCGACTATTTTCAGGAGAAAAACTTTTCCTCCTCCCTGATCACCTGGCTGTGGGAAGCGGGGGAAAATCCCAAATGATGGGGCAGTTGCTTGAGGCCATGTTGTCCTTGATTTCAAATTTTTTAACCAACAGAGGACCACGAACTTTAACACTCAATCAACCAGGATCCACCACCACTCTCACCCTCGATGAAAATCATGAACATTCCGGCCTTCATTTGGGTCCCATTCATATCCAAAGAATGAGGCATTTTTCGTGGGGGGGCCTGGTTCTTTCGCTTCGCCGCTTCATGATTCGTTATTTCCCTTGGATGGAGAGGCGTTATAACACCTTCTGGGGGCCGGTCCTTGAAAACACGATCGTTTTCACTCTTCAATGGAGTCTCATGATGGGGGGAGGTTGGGACTTTTTTATCTCCGCTGCCTTTGCTTGGAGCCTGTTTGTTTTGGCGCATGCGGTGGAATATGGAGCAGACCTTCGTCTATGGAAAAAACTTTCCCTTGAGGAACAGGCCTCCCGCGCTCCACCCACTTTAACCAATACCCGCTATTCAATCTTCATCGCCCTTTTCAGTCTCATCGTTGGCGGTCTCCTGCTCCTGCCTTTCTATTTACTTCCCGTAGAGTTTCAATCCCTTGTTCCGATTCTATTTGGCCTCTATGCCCTCTATGCGCTCTCTGCAACCTTTATGCATATGGAACTCAACACCCGCGTCAATGGCCTCGCATTAACTGAGCTCAAGCAGAAACTGGAGTACTCCTCAAAAATATTGAAAGGCGCGCAGTCCACTGCTGTTCTATGTGTGTTCATGAGTTGTGGACTCCTTTCTTGGAAACAGTTGGGAAAAGAGTCAAGGAAAAAACATATCTCCGATATGGTCTTTGGTTTTTTGTACGGGCAGCGGGCCTATCTGGATATTTTATTTGAAACCCTTAAATCGCTGGCAGAATCAAGAGATTTGGCGAGAAGCGATATCGAGGAAATCCTGTTGGATTTAAAAGAAGATTTTCGGGACAATGATCCATTCACCAATTCCAGAATAGAAGCCGTATTCAGGGTTTTTCTTAGCGCAAACTTAATAAATGAAAGGGATCTATTTTCCACCACAACTCCAGATAACTGGGAACGGGAGATGGAGGTCCAACCACCTCATCAAAAACAAAAATATTCTGCCCCTCAATCAAATGGTCAAACAAATTTAAACCAACAAGAAATTGAAGGGAAAATCGCCCGCTTGGTCAGAGAATTCAATGACAGAAACCGCACCAACAAAGCGCGCCTTTCCTTCGTCCACGGTCTTGCGCCCTTAATTAAACTCTCATCCAAACCAAATGTAATACCTCACCTTGATTTAACCGTCCTGGTGCCAGGGCTGAATACTCCTGACCCGGAACATTATTTAATCACCCTTGAAATTATTCAAATTCTGGCCGAGTCTCGGGTGGCCGCCAAAGAGGACACCCTGCTCCTTCTTCCCGTCTTATTGAAGGGACTATTGGACGAATCGCAAATTATTCGTTTTGAAACGGCAAAGACACTCAAGGCCCTCGTGGAATCTGAAACCATTCTAACGAGTGACTTAATGCCATCTGAAGCCGAAATCTCCCGAAATTTCAATATATCCGCACCTCAGGTTAAAGCTCTGCACATTGAGAATCAATTGTTGCTTCACTTGACGAACACCAATTGGATCCGGATATTAATTGAGATTTTATTTTCTGAAGATATTCTGAGGACAACCACTCTCCAAAAAGTCCAGCCCTCCATCCATGAGATTATTGAAAAAAAGATTTCCCCATTGGATGTCTTTAACCATATGACCCCCCAATCAACGCTTCTCTCTCGTATAGAGTTTAAAAACCGGGGAAACGCCATCGCTGATTACCATGAATTTGCGAAGATGATATTGACACTCGGCGGCAAAGGGAGCTTGGCTCCGCCGACCGAGTTTCCCGTTAAAACATCGGAAGCTTCTCAATTCCTTGAATTCGACTCCTCCATAAAAGTTCTACCTACCCCAACTCTCTTAATTGGAGATCAAACAATCAATCTCAGTCAACCCACCGACAAATACGGCCGCACACTCACTTACGATCTACCCAATGGAAAAACTGTCCATGTAAAACTATTGAAAATAAATGAAGATGAGTCAGTCCTTGCACAGGAATATGACGTCATGGAATTCTTGAGAGAACACCAGGAAGAATGGGGACTTCTTGGAACCATCCCCAAAGGTTTGGGATGTGTGGATATCCCGATAGGTTTTCTTCCATCCTTGCCCCTTTCGTCACCAGAATCAAATGAAAAACCCCTCATCCTCCAAAATACATCGGGCTTTTACACGGCCCTGATCTATGAAACGGAAAGGAATGCGAGGGGAAATCCCTATCGAGTTTACCTGAATGACGCGGATTTATCGGAAAACGAATTCCTTGACGCCTTGCGCGTCAATGTTCACGACCGAATGGTCATGGCCCGGCATGGTTTGGTGGATTTGGAAATAATCGAACTGTTCCACAATCAAGAACATGGAGACGGACGACGATATGATTGGATGGTGGATATAAAACATCATCAAGAATCGCGGCGCGGGGCGGGCCGAATGAATGATTTTGTGGGCGCCACGCTCTATCCCAATTTAAGGTTATCAGGTCCAGGAGACTTGGCGGAATTGGTGACGATTGGCACTTTAATAGAAGACACTCAATACCGGGATATGGCCGACAATCGGATCGGCCGCCTTTTGAACATGGTGAACAAAGACGAGGCAAAAGCGGAACCTTTCATCACCATGGCCTTTATGGGAGACACGTTGCTTTCATTGGCTCTCATGGCCCCCACTTATTTGTTGCGTCGAGGAGAATTGTCCTATGAAATAGAAACCAACTCAACAGATACGTTGCTACAAAAATCCCTGACGATTCTTTTTGAGGAATCAGCACAAGCATACAGCAACGGAGACAACTCTTTTCCTTACCTCAACATACAGTTAATCGCCAGACAAATGGCCTATTTCATGACCGACCAATATTTCCGGGATTATAAGGCAGGTCAACCCATTCCCGCGGATTTATTTCCAGGCGCTGAAATTGATCAGATCCCCAAGGAAGAAAAACGGGGATGGGTGGAAGGTTTCGGGTGGGACATTCGCGGATCCGAAAAAACAACCCTTCACACCATTCCCAGTCGAAACCCCGATAAACGACAAAAGATGCGAAGCGCTGATTTGGGTCCCGTCAATGGCCCCAACCCGCTCCAAGAATTAATTCGTAGTTTTTATATTTTTTTGCCGCATCAAATTATCAAAACCAATGAACCAAAAAGGGAAGAACCGAAAATTTTAGCCGTTGGCCAATCCTTGACTGAAGATTTATTGAATCTTGTTCGCTCGGATGTTGAAGATCGCCGTCTATTGGCCCAACGGTTGCTGAACTTGGTGACCGCGGAGCGGTTTTTTGAAAACGCGGATGCAAGTTCGATAGCTTCCGGTTCGCTCCTCTGGGCTCAAGTGTCGAATGAGTTATTGAGCGACCTGGCGGCCATGAGGCAAAGGGGAGAGATTGATGGGGCTCAAGCAGCAGAACATTTGGCCCATTTAACGGGGGTCCTGGGGCTCGTGTTGTCCAGGAGGGAATATCAAAGCTTCGTTTACAAACTAAACGAAATTTTTACGGATCCAAAATTCGAGAAAGCGAAAGGAACGGGCGCTTGGGTGAACAACGGAGAACAAGCCCTCAGAGTCATCAAGAACACGCCTGAAAATGAGCCGGTGGTCTTGGGGGTGGTGAAGGACCAGGAAAAAAGAATCACTGCTGAATTAGAAGCCTTGCTCAGAAGGGAAGGGTTAACCATCAACAAAATGAAAAAGGATGGAAAATTACATTTCGTGGTTGGCAATGAAAAAACCACCGTGTTGGATTTTGTGCGGGAAGCGAAAAAAAGATCTCCGCTCAAGAATAAATCCAATTTCAAATTGCGGGTCTTGATTCTCAACGACGTCCCCTTGCCCCCAGCGTTTTTCAAACTTGAGAACGAATCCGACACGGCAACCTTGGACCGGGAAGCGTTCCTCTTTTACGTCACCCAAAGCCTTCACGCCATTTCAATAGACACGTCTGTTTTGCCCAACTGGCATCTCTTGCGAACCCACCTCGTACACGCCTAAAAAGAAATAAAAAATATAGAGCAGGTTGATGCGATTCGAACGCGATATTTGACGGTGTTTATGAGGTATTGTAGAGTGCGGCCCGTTTGGGTAGTTAAACTCACCTGAAAAATCCCATGATAAAAACCGTCTTATTTGATCTCGGCAACGTCATCTTGCCGTTCGATGTCATGCGCTTGGCCAAACGCTTGACAAAACACAGTCATTTATCGGCCCCGGAGATCGTCGAACGTCTCTGGAACGATTATATTGCCGACCATTTCGAGACTGGGAAAATGTCCCCGCAAGAATATTTTGTGCATATCACCGAATTGTGCCAGTTCAAGGATCTCACCTATGAAGAGTTCGAACCCATTTTCAATGAGATCTTTGATGAGGACGCAGAAATTGTGGCCCTGATTTCCCGCCTTAAGGGCCGATACAAATTGGGAATCATCTCCAATACCAATGAAATTCACGTCCGCCACATAAAAAAAACTTACAGTTATCTATCCCACTTCGATTTCCATTGGTGGTCGAATGAAGCGGGGGTCCGAAAACCCAATCCCGCCATTTATCAAATGGCTCTCACCCACTTTTCAGTCAACCCATCTGAGGCCGTCTTCATTGACGATTTGCACACCAACATCGCCACCGCCAAACAATTGGGAATAAACGCGATACATTACAAGGGCGCCCGCGCCCTTAAAGCGGAACTCGCGAAATTAGGAGTGGAACACTAATGTCATCACTTGTCGTCATAGGCGCCCAATGGGGAGATGAAGGAAAAGGAAAAATTGTCCATATCATCGGAAAAAACTCTGATGTCATTGTTCGTTATCAAGGCGGAAACAACGCCGGCCATACGGTGGTCTTTGACGGAAAACACTTTGTGCTGCACCTCATTCCCTCGGGTATTTTGGAACCCAAAAAGAAGGCCATCATCGGCAATGGCGTGGTGGTGGACCCCGGCGCCTTAAAAGAAGAGGTGGAATTTCTTGAGAAAAGGAAAATCCAAGTCAGAGGACGCCTCAGCGTTTCGGAACTGGCGCATGTGATTCTTTCCTACCACAAATATCTGGACACACTTCGGGAAACCGGCGCCAAAGCTGGCGTGATTGGAACCACGCGCAAAGGCATCGGACCCGCCTATTCGGATAAAGTCGCCCGGAACGGCATTCGCGTGGTGGATTATTTGGAAAAAGACCTTTTTGAATCTTTGCTGGAACATAATTTGCGAGACAAGGAACCCTTGCTGGCCAAGGTCAAACCCATCAAACAGATCCGCGCTGAAATAATGAAAGACTATCCCAAACTTCGCGATTTTATGCAGGAGTTTGCCACCGACACTTCCATCCAACTCGCCAAGGCTTTTGATGATAAAAAACGGATTCTTTTTGAAAGCGCTCAAGGAACGATGCTGGATGTTGATTTCGGGACCTATCCGTATGTCACCTCCAGCAACCCCATCGCGGGGGGAGCCTGTGCCGGCGCCGGAGTGGGACCCAGCAATATTGATGAAGTCCTGGGGGTTATCAAAGCCTACACCACCCGTGTGGGGGACGGTCCCTTTCCCACTGAACTCTTTGACGCCACTGGCAATTATCTCCAAACCAAAGGTCAAGAATTTGGGGCCACCACTGGCCGACGACGGCGTTGTGGTTGGTTTGACGCGGTGGTCGTGCGGCACGCCTTCCGTATCAATGGCATCAAACGTTTCGCGCTCACCAAAATTGATGTATTGGATGGAATTGATACGCTCAAGATCTGCGTGGGATACAAAGCGCGAGGCAGAACATTCTCTGAATTTCCGGCCAGCCGAGGCTTGCAAGCGGAATGCAAACCGATTTACAAAAACTTTCCTGGTTTCACAGGGAATTTGCGGGAGTTAAAGAACTTCGAGAATTTTCCACGCGAGGCCAAAAGCTTTGTGAAAGCCATTGAAAATTCTGTCGGCGCCAAATGCGCTTTAATTTCGCTTGGAAAAAGCCGGGAAGAAACGTTGGTCTTGGATAAGAATTTCGCATGGCTGAAATAATTCAACATTCCATCAAAGGCGTTTTGGCCTTGGCCACTGGGAAAATTTTCCAGGGAACTTTGTTCGGAGCCGTACCCAGCGACAAATCGGGAGGCGAGGTGGTTTTCAACACCTCCCTCACCGGCTACCAAGAAATTTTGACCGACCCTTCTTACCACGGACAAATTGTGGTGATGACGCCCTCCCACATCGGCAACACAGGTGTGAATCCAGAAGATGTGGAATCTCGTAAAATTTTTCTTTCAGGCTTTGTGGTTCAAGAAATAAGTGGGTTATTCTCCAATTGGCGCGCGACTGGAAGTCTTTCTGATTATTTGGCGCAAGCCGGCGTGGCGGGTTTAAGCGGCGTTGATACCCGCGCTTTGACCCGATATTTAAGAACCCAAGGAGCGGTCAATGGCGTGATTGCGCCTCTCAGCCGCGATTTGAAAAGCCTCATCAAATTGGCCAAAGCGGTTCCTTCTTTGGAAGGAAGAAATTTAGCGGCCGAAGTTACTTCTTCTCAAAGTTACACATGGAACCAAAGTTCACTCACGCTGCCATCCAATGTCCCCGTGTCGCACGCCAGACCAGCACAAAAAATGAAAGTGGTGGTGATGGATTTTGGAGTGAAACAAAATATTTTGCGTTGCCTTGTCGATCTGGGATGTGAGGTGCGGGTGGTGCCTTCCGCCACGTCTTCTGATCAAATTTTGGATTACAATCCAGATGGAATTCTGCTTTCAAACGGTCCCGGCGATCCAGCGGCGGTTGAAGACGGTATCAAAACCATCGAAACCCTTATTAAACACAACCTTCATCAAAAATCCCAAGGGAACTCGCCCATCCCCATGTTTGGTATTTGTTTGGGGAATCAATTGCTCGGCTTGGCTTTGGGGGGAAATACCTATAAATTGAAATTTGGACATCATGGGGCCAATCATCCCATCAAAGAATTGGAAACGGGGCGAGTGGACATCACTTCTCAGAACCATGGATTCGCTGTGGAAGGTCAAAAAACTGGGAAAGGGGAATGGATCGTCAAAGGGAACAAAGACGCGTTGGTGACCCACATTAATTTGAACGACGAAGCCATCGAAGGCTTGCGTCACAAAACATTGCCGTTATTTTCGGTTCAATATCATCCGGAGGCCTCCGCCGGTCCCCATGACGCGCGGCATTTATTTAATCGCTTTTATTCTCTCATGGAAAATTACCATGCCAAAAAGAACTGACCTCAATAAAATTCTCATCATCGGTTCAGGCCCCATCATCATCGGCCAAGCTTGTGAATTTGATTATTCCGGAACGCAAGCCGTCAAAGCGCTCAAAAAAGAGGGCTATAAAGTCATCTTGATCAACTCCAACCCGGCCACCATCATGACCGATCCGGAGTTGGCCGATGGAACCTATGTTGAACCTCTCACACCCCAAGTGCTGGAGGCCATCATTGAAAAAGAGCGGCCTGACGCGCTCTTGCCCACGCTGGGGGGACAAACCGCCCTGAACCTGGCTGTCGAAGTGGCCAAAAATGGGACCCTGAAAAAATATGGTGTGGAAATGATTGGCGCGAACCTCGAAGCCATAGAAAAAGCCGAAGACCGGCGGCTTTTCAAGAAAGCCATGGAAGAAATCGGCCTCGATATGCCAAAGAGCGGATTCGCGAAAACATTGACCGAAGCGGAAGAAATGTCCCAAAAAATCGGGTTTCCGCTCATCATTCGTCCTTCCTTTACCTTGGGCGGAACCGGATCGGGATTGGTTTATACCCGTGAAGAATTTCTCAAAGCCGCCGCGAAAGGTTTGGACTTGAGCCCCATCAGCGAAATTTTAATTGAGGAATCATTGGAAGGTTGGAAAGAATACGAACTTGAGGTGATGAGAGACAAAGCCGACCAATGTATCGTCATTTGTTCAATTGAAAATGTCGACCCGCTCGGCGTGCACACGGGGGATTCCATCACCGTTGCTCCCGCCATGACGCTCACGGACAAAGAATATCAACGCATGCGGGACCAAGCCTTTGCCTGCATTCGTAAAATTGGTGTGGAAACCGGCGGATCCAACATTCAATTTGGTTTGCACCCTGGAACGGGACGTTTGATTGTCATTGAAATGAACCCGCGCGTGTCCCGGTCAAGCGCCTTGGCCTCCAAAGCCACGGGGTTCCCCATTGCCAAGTTGGCGGCCTTGTTGGCCGTTGGGTACCGATTGGATGAAATCAAAAACGACATCACCAAAAAAACACCGGCCAGTTTCGAACCCACGATTGATTACACCGTCGTCAAAATTCCGCGGTTCGCTTTTGAAAAATTTTCCGAGAGCAATCAACAGCTCGGCACGCAAATGAAATCGGTTGGAGAAGTGATGGCGTTGGGCCGCACCTTCAAAGAAGCGCTTCAGAAAGCCTACCGCGGACTTGAGATTGGACGCGCTGGTTTGGGGTCGGATGGGAAATCCTTTAATCCGGTGGTCGAACAAGCCATTGTGGCCAAACAAGAAATGTCACCGGACGCATGGACCCAGAAATATGATTCGCTGCTCCAAACCCTTCGTGAAAAAATCCGCACCCCCAACTCTGACCGGCTCTTCGCTCTCAAAGCCGGCCTCAAACTGGGCTTGACTCCCTCTGAGATCTATAACCTTTCCAAAATTGACCCTTGGTTTATTTCTCAAATTAATGAATTGGTCCAGTTTGAAAACAGACTGAACGAATCACTTAATGGAAACAATGAAGGCCGAAAAACTCTTCAAGGCGAGTTTCTTCGAGAAGCCAAAAAGTTGGGATACTCTGACATTCAACTGGGCCATTTGCTGGGACAAACTGAAAAACAGATTCGGGCCATTCGAAAAAAACTCAAAATAGAGCCGGTGTTTAATCTGGTGGACACTTGCGCCGCGGAGTTTGAGGCCTACACCCCTTATTACTACTCCACCTACGGCGAGGAAAATGAAACCAAACCCTCCAAGAAAAAGAAGGTTATGATTTTGGGCGGGGGCCCCAACCGGATCGGTCAAGGAATCGAATTTGATTATTGCTGCGTTCACGCGGTGAAAGCCCTGCAAGAAGCCGGCTATGAAACCATCATGGTTAATTGCAACCCCGAGACGGTCTCCACCGATTACGACACGTCCGACCATTTGTATTTTGAACCCCTCACGCTGGAAGATGTCCTGAATATTGTCGAACGGGAAAAACCGTTGGGCCTTATCGTTCAGTTCGGAGGGCAAACGCCGCTTAATTTGGCCTTGCCCCTTGAAGAGTGCGGTGTGAAAATTTTAGGCACCTCACCCGATTCCATCGACTTGGCTGAAGACCGTGAACGTTTCGGTCGGCTTCTCAACAAACTCCGAATTCCGCAACCGGCCCACGGCATGGCCCGTTCCTATGAAGAAGCCAAAGAAGTGGCCAATCGTATCGGTTATCCGGTGATGTTGCGCCCCTCCTATGTGCTGGGCGGACGGGCCATGGAAGTGGTTTATGACGATGAAATGCTTGAGTCTTATATCGCTCGGGCGGCGTCGCTTTCTTCCACTCATCCCGTATTGATTGATAAGTTTTTGGATAACGCGCTCGAAATCGACGTCGACGCGCTGTCGGACGGAACCCACACCTATATTGGCGGCATCATGGAACATATTGAAGCGGCTGGTATCCACTCGGGGGATTCCGCTTGTATGCTGCCGCCCCGAAAACTCAACAAAGAATCCTTGGCCACCATTGTGAGCTACACCAAAACATTGGCCAAAGCGCTGAAAGTTAAAGGGCTCATGAACATGCAGCTCGCGCTCAAGGACAATGTGGTGTACGTCTTGGAAGTGAACCCGCGGGCGAGTCGGACCGTGCCCTTTGTTTCCAAAGCGACCAATGTCCCCTTGGCCAAATTGGCCGCCAAGTTGATGATGGGGAAAAAACTTTCGCAAGTTTTACCGAAACACGTTCAAGACCGGGACTTCGTCACCCCTTGGACATCGGTTAAAGAAGCCGTCCTCCCATGGAGCCGATTCCCTGGTGTGGACGCGGTTTTGGGCCCGGAAATGAGGTCCACCGGAGAAGTGATGGGGATTGCCGATAATTTTTCCGCCGCCTATGCCAAATCTCAAGCGGCGGCCAATTCTCCTCTACCCTCCCATGGGAAGGTATTGATCAGCCTTCAAAAAACCTCACGTATGCGCGCCATTGAAATTGCCAGACAACTGCATCAGTTGGGTTTTGGCGTGTTGGCCACAGAGGGAACAGCTCTTTCTTTTCGAGAAGCTGGAATCCCGGTTGAAATCGTTAAAAAGATTGAGGAGGGGCGACCCAACGTGGTGGACATCATCACCAACAAGGAAGTTTCCCTCATTATCAACACGCCGTCAGGCGCTCATTCTAGGAAGGACGGTTACGCCATCCGAAATGCGGCTTTGGGAGCGGGCGTTCCGATCATCACCACCTTGGCCGCCGCGGCCGCAGCCACAGAAGCCATTGAGTCCCTCCAAAAAGACGCCTGGACCATCCGGTCGCTGCAGGATTACTATAAACTTCTCTCCAAAAAACCCGACCCTCTCAACCCGAAAAAACAAAAAGCCGTTTCAAAACTCTAAAAATCCCTTAGCGACTTAAAACGCGGAATTCGATGCGGCGGTTTTTGGCTCGGTTGGCGGCGGTTTTGTTGTCGGCAATGGGTTTGGAATAACCGAATCCGACGGTTTCCATACGACCGGGCTCAATGCCTCGTCCCACCAAATACCACTTAACCGAAATGGCCCGCGCCTCAGAAAGTTGTTGATTCAGCTCGAAAGACCCCGTTCGATCGGTGTGACCTTGGATTTCAACTCGAACGCGGGCATGCGTGGATAAAATACCAACCACCTCTTCTAAACCCTTGATGCTGTCTGGCGTTAATTTGTCAGAACCGCTCTGAAACCGCACGCCATGAAGCACCCATTCTTTTTCTGGAACACGAAATTCGGCCTGAGGACAGCCCACCCCATCTACAACCGTGCCAAGTGCCGTTCCAGGGCATTCGTCCAGATCATCATTCACCCCATCGCCATCGGTATCAAAAAGAAGAGTGCAGCCCCTTTCATCCACTTTTGTTTGAAGTGGCGTTCCCGGGCAACGGTCGATTTCATCAAGGACTCCGTCTTGATCGGAATCCACCACCTGAACAACGGGCGGAGGGGGAGGGGGAATCTCTTTTTTGGCCCGCACATCATTTCCATAAACCCAACTGATGCCCAGCGTGAAGAGTCCATTGTGGGTGCCCTGTCCGCTTTCGGCATCTATAAAATGACGCCCATCCAATCGCGCTTGAAAGGAAGGATGAAATTGCCATTTGAGACCCGCTCCATACAGCACTGAAAAATCGATTTCATTTTCGTTGATCTGACGATCGCGGTTCACCTGAAGATATCCAAGTCCAGCAGCCAAATAGGGCGTCCAAACGGAATTTCCATAGTGTTTTTGAAGTTCGACATGCGGCAGCAACAAATCGGCGCTTTTGTTGGTATTTTCAATATCCGACTTTCCGCCCAGCACCACCAGTTCTGCGGCCAAATCTTTGGTTAAAAAGGTCCCGAACCTGGCTCCATAAACGAGGTCACTTTCAACATCTGAATCGCCTTCGATCACCATATACCCAATTTGGGGACCCACGGTGACGGGGAACTTGGGGTTTGCTTGAACCGCCGGAGCTCCCATATGAAATAGAACCACGCCAGTGGCCAAAACCCATTTATTGTTCACAAATTTATCTCCTTGATGTTCTTGTCGTCGGAGTATACAAATCTTGTCCAAAACCCAATGTAACCACTCTATTGGATCCCCATTCGATTCCTTGACATGTCAACAGGTTGTAATTACAATCGCGCACACAACAACAGGTTGTACACCATGAAATGCCCCCATTGCAATCATCCTGAAGATCACGTAACCGATTCTCGGCCAGTCGAATCGGGTAATGTTATTCGTCGTCGCCGAGAATGCTTACAGTGCGAACGACGGTTTACCACCTACGAACGCCTTGAAGTCATTCCGATGATCGTGCTCAAGTCCGACAACCGCCGGGAACCCTACGACCGAAACAAGCTCCGAGAAGGGGTGTCGCGGGCTTGTAAAAACCGAAATATTTCCGCCGAGCAGATCGAAAAATTGGTAACCGAAGTTGAAATTTCCCTCCAAGAAGATTTTGTTATCGAAGTACCCAGCAAATCAATAGGCGAACGGCTTTTGGCCAAATTGAAAGATCTCGATCATGTGGCCTATATTCGCTTCGCATCGGTTTACAAACAGTTTTCTGACGTGGATAGTTTTTTCCAAGAAATTCGAGGCCTTAAACACGAACAAAAGATTAAAAACAGAAAAAGCCCACCCCTGGATCTTCTCGCAGGGTTTGTTGGCGAACCCACCGCCAAAAACTAATGTCAAACGCGCTTACAACCTCCCCCAAAGCCTCTCCCTGGGAAGTGGAGCGCCCAACCCCGATTCAGCTGACTGAAAATCAAAAGAAAGTCATCAGGGATAAATATCTAAAAGACGCCCCAACCGTTGAGGCTTGGTTGATGGGGGTCGCCAATAACATCGCGTTGGCCGAACTTCTCTATCACCCCTCTGCGCATTTGTGGGGGTTATTTGATGGGGTCCGCCTCCTTAAAAAAGAAATGCCCAATCCCCTTTCTGGTCCCAACAGCCCCTCCATCATTCGGAGCTGGCTGTTCCACAACGGACTCCATTCATCGTTGGACCGAGATTCGAATTTTCACCGGTTTATTCAAAATTGTCATTCCGCCATAGAAAAGTTCCCCGAAGCCAAGAAAGTGGTCAACGATTGGACCCTCCGGTTTTATAACGTCATGGCCACTTGGAAATTTTTGCCCAACTCTCCCACATTGATGAACGCCGGACGCGATATTCAGCAACTCTCCGCCTGTTATGTTTTGCCCATAGAAGACTCCATGGAAGGAATTACGCATGCCTTGCAGGCTCAAGCTTTGATTCATAAATCTGGGGGAGGAACGGGGTTTTCCTTTGAACGCATGCGCCCGGCCGGAGACACCGTCAAATCAACAGAAGGTGTGGCGTCTGGAGTTATCTCATTCATGCAAGTTTTCGACAAAATGACCGCTGTCGTGAAACAAGGAGGCAACAGGAGAGGAGCCAACATGGGCGTTTTGCCAGTTTGGCATCCTGAAATTCGAGATTTTATTCGCCTCAAAGCTCGGCCCGGCGTGATGGAAAACTTCAACATCTCCGTCACAATTGAAGATAAATTCTTGGAATCTATTGAAAATGATTGGGAATATGATCTTTTAAATCCAAGAACGAAGAAAATCACAGGCCGGCTTTCGGCACGGGATGTGTTCGATCTTATTACTGAAAATGCTTGGAGGTCAGGTGATCCTGGAATTATCTTCATAGATAAAATCAACAATTCAACCTCCAACCCCACCCCCGCTTTGGGGCGCATCGAATCCACCAATCCTTGCGGAGAACAACCCCTGCTTCCCAATGAACCCTGCAACCTGGGCTCCATCAATGTCGCCCAATTTGTGGGGGGTGAAATCACCCATGGCACCTGGGACTGGGATGGACTCAAACAAACCATTTACACCGCCATTCGGTTTCTGGACGATGTGATTGATATCAACAATTATCCCCTCCCCGAAATGGAAGTTTTGGCCAAAGGCAACCGCCGAATTGGACTGGGAATTATGGGATGGGCCGAAGCCTTGGTGAAATTGGGCATTCCCTATGATTCACAAAAGGGTTTGGACCAAGCCAAACAACTCATGAAATTCATCAATGACACCGCCCTCCAGGCCTCCGAAGAGCTGGCGCTGGAACGGGGCGTATTTCCAAATTGGCGAAACAGCATTTATGATAAATCGGGCCCCCACTTTAGAGGCCGATATCAGACACCGCGCCATTGCGCCAGAACCACCATCGCGCCCACGGGAACAATCGGCTTGGCGGCGGGCCTTCAAGGGGCTGGCATAGAACCCTTTTACGCCTTGGCCTACACCCGATACAACGCTCAAGCCTTGGAATCCTTAAAAAACGAAGTGGCCCCCAACCCCAAGGACGTTTTCTTTGAAGTGAACCCTCTGTTTCACGCCGTGGCCGAAAAAAATAAGTTTTTTGGTCTCGGAGAAGAAACGCTGTGGAAAAAAATTGAAGCCAACAACAAATCCATTCGGGGTCTGGATGAAATTCCACAGGACATTCAGAAATTATTCGCCACCGCGCATGATATCTCCGCGGAATTTCATGTTCGCATGCAAGCCACTTTCCAAGCCCATGTGGACAACGCCGTCTCCAAAACCATCAATCTTCCAAACAGCGCCACGCCCCAAGATGTGCGCCAAGCCTTCTTGTTGGCTTTTGAATTGGGATGTAAAGGCATCACCATTTACCGCGACGGCAGCAAAAAACAACAAGTTCTCAATTCGGTCTCGACTCCCCGGAAAGTGAAGCGTGCCAGAGACCTTTCTCTGGGAGTCTCATCGGAGTATTATGAGATTAAAACCGGCCAGGGACCTCTCCATGTGCACATTGATTATGATGAAGCTGGCCCCTATCGACTCTTTTCAAGTTTGCCACCCGTGGGGACCGAAATTTCCGGGCTGACCTCCATTATTGGAGTGCTCATCTCAAAATATTTGGAAGAAGGGGGAAATCCAACGGCCTTGCTTCGTCACCTTCAATCGGTCAAGGGAGATCGTCCCTTTGGCCTGGGCGAGAGCAAAGTGCATTCCATTGCTCACGGAATCGGCGTCGCTCTGAAAGCCCACCTGAAAAAACATGGCCAGCTCCTGGAGGGAGAAGAAGGCCCAACGCTTGTGGGCGATGAAACCACCGGGCCAACGGAAGACACTGGCACCCTGGAACTTTGGAATTTGACCCACTTGAGTGATAAATGCCCCGATTGTTTCAGCGCCAACATACGATATGGATCGGGCTGCTCGGGCCCCATCTGCAACGACTGCGGATATTCAGAATGCAATTAAAATGGAGAACCTATGCCGGTAAAATCTGACAAATGGATTATTGATCAAGCGGAGAATCAAGCGATGATTCGTCCGTTCGCGCGGGAACAAATCAAACAAATGGAATTGCCCCAAGGGACAATGCGACGTTTGATTTCGTTCGGCGTGTCGAGTTACGGCTACGACATGCGGCTCGGAAACATGTACCGGGTCCTCAAAGCGGATTCCGGACTTGAAATTGACCCCAAAAACATAAAACCCGGGATTTTTCAAACCATGCGCGCCGATGATTTCCTGATGATTCCGCCCCATGGCCTCATCTTGGCCCAAACCATGGAATACTTCAAAATTCCAAGGGATATTCTGACCATTTGTTTCGGAAAATCCACTTACGCCCGGTGCGGCATCTTCGTCAACGTGACGCCGTTTGAACCTGAGTGGGAAGGTCATGCCACCATAGCGATCAGCAATTTGACACCCCTGCCCGTGAAACTGTATTCAGGGGAAGGAATTGCTCAACTTATTTTTCTTCAATCCGATGATGTCTGCGCTATTTCCTATCAAGACAAAAACGGCAAATATCAGGCCCAGTTGGAACCAACGGCTGCGAAAATATAGATAAGGAAAAAAATACACTTGGACCTTTTTACAGGGGTCCGAACGAAGAAATAATCCTCGGATCAACAATTTATTAACTTATACAGACGTAAAAAGAAAAGTGACATTGAACAACCCCGTCGCCCCGGCATGCTTTTGGCCGTCCAGCTCAATGATAATTTATTGTTCTGGACTGTACCGGCCAAGATCATTATGGAACGGTACGGGGCCCAGGTTTTCATCTGAGAAAAAACCTGGATCCCGGCCAAGAAGATTGCCGGGAAGACGACTTTGCAACTTTATTTTCTTCGCTGGTATTAATAAGGAGATGACCTATGGCATTTTTTATTGGACGTGAACGTGAAGCCCGACGGGCGTATGGGTTCGACGAAATTGCGCTGGTTCCCGGCGCTTTAACCATCAACCCAGCCGAGGTGGATATTTCCTCGAAAATTGGGACCAACAAGTTACCCCTTCCCTTCATCGCGAGCGCCATGGACGGCGTGGTCGATGTGAAATTTGCCATCGCCATGGGAAAATTAGGCGGGTTGGCGGTCTTGAACTTGGACGGGGTTCAAACGCGCTATGAAGATCCGACAGAAATATTAAATGAAATCCAACGCGCGGACCCGGAAACAGCCACGGAGCTTGTGCAGAAAATGTACAAAGAACCCATCAAAGAAAAATTGATCGGGAAACGCGTGGAACAGATGAAGAAAGGGGGAATTCATCCCGCTGTTTCTTGTATCCCTCAAAACGCGGAGAAATTTGGTCCGATCGCTCAGGAAGCAGGGGCCACTTTTTTCTTTGTTCAAGCCACGGTCATTACGGTTCGCCATCAAGCCACCAACTACAAAACTGTTGATCTTCATAAGCTCTGTAAAAAAACCCTCAAGATCGCCGTGGTCCTAGGAAACTCCGTTCAGTACGACGCCACATTGGAACTCATGGACACCGGCGCCGCCGCCATTCTGGTGGGCGTGGGACCAGGTTCCGCCTGTACATCTCGAGGGGTGCTGGGCATCGGTGTGCCACAAGTCACCGCCACCGTCGATTGCGCAGCCGCCAGAGAAAATTACTTCAAACAAACCGGCCGCTATGTGCCCATTATTACCGATGGAGGCATGAGCACCGGAGGAGACATCTGCAAATCCTTCGCCTGCGGCGCCGATGCCGTTATGGTGGGTTCCGCCTTTGCCCGCGCCAAAGAGGCGCCCGGAGGAGGTTTCCATTGGGGCATGGCCACTCCTCACGTGAATCTTCCTCGGGGCACACGCATTCGAGTGGGAACCACGGGTTCTCTTGAAGAAATAATGAATGGACCCGCCCGCACCGATGACGGCACCCAAAATCTCGTGGGCGCGCTTCGCACAAGCATGGGCGCCGTTGGAGCCGCCAACATTCGGCAATTCCAAATGACCGAAATCGTGTTGGCCCCCGAAATAAAAAACGAGGGGAAACTTTTCCAAAAAGCTCAAAAAATCGGAATGGGGAAATAACAGCCAGCCATGATTGTCATTCTCGACTTCGGTTCTCAATACACCCAACTCATTGCCCGCAAGGTACGCGAGTCAAACGTCTACTGCGAAATTCATCCGTTCGGAACGCCCTGGTCTACAATCGAGAAATTGAAACCCACCGGCCTGATCCTCTCCGGCGGGCCCTCCAGTGTTTACGAAAAAGGCGCGCCTAAACCCGACAAAAAGATTTGGGATTGCGGATTGCCCATTTTGGGTATTTGCTACGGTCTCCAAGTGTTGGTTGAGCATTTTGGGGGAAAAGTTCAAGCCGCCGCGAAACGAGAATATGGGCCGGCCACTCTTCGGCTGGAGGTGTCCGATTCGATTTTCAAAAATCTCCCCAAACACCTGCCCGTGTGGATGAGCCACGGAGACGCCGTGGTTAAAATGCCCGAGGGCTTCGACACCTTGGCCGTGAGCGACAATGCCCCTCACGCCGCCATCAAACACCATTCAAAAAAAATCATGGGAGTCCAATTCCATCCGGAAGTTCATCACACCCCTCAAGGGGTGGACATTCTCAAGAACTTTACCCATGGTCTTTGCGCTGACCCAGCCGCCTGGAGCATGAAGTCTTTCGTGGAAGAAGCCATTCGAGAAATTCAAACCCAAGTGGGTGAAGAGAAAGTGATTCTGGGTCTTTCGGGCGGGGTGGATTCTGCGGTGGCCGCCGCGCTTCTTCACCGGGCCATTGGGCATCAACTCACCGCCATATTTGTGGACAACGGGGTTCTTCGTTCGGGAGAAAAGGAACGCATCCGGCGAATTTTTGATGGATCGTTGGGCCACAACCTTCGCGTCATTGACGCGGCAGCGAGTTTCTTAAAAAAACTTAAGAAAATTACCGAACCCGAAAGGAAACGAAAAATTATTGGCGCTGAATTTATCCGAGTGTTTGACGCCGAAGCCAACAAAATAAAAAACGTAAAATTTTTGGCGCAAGGCACCCTTTATCCAGACGTCATAGAAAGCGTTTCGGTCAAAGGCCCTTCCGCCACCATCAAAACCCATCACAATGTGGGCGGGCTTCCCAAAAAAATGAAACTCAAACTGGTTGAACCGTTGAGGTATTTATTTAAAGACGAAGTCCGCGCTTTGGGTCGAGAGTTGGGGCTCCCATCGGAACTTCTCAATCGCCATCCCTTTCCTGGGCCCGGCCTCGCCATTCGCATTCTGGGAGAGGTCACCAAAGAACGGGTCCGCCTCTTGCAAGAGGCGGACTTGATCGTTGAAACTGAAATTCGCGCCGCAGGCTTGTACGATCAACTCTGGCAAGCCTTTGCTGTTCTTTTGCCCGTTAAATCGGTGGGGGTGATGGGAGATCAACGAACCTACGAAAACACGGTGGCCGTGCGAGCCGTCACCTCGCAAGACGCCATGACCGCTGACTGGGCCGACCTCCCACGCCCTGTTCTTTCACGCATTTCAAACCGGATCATCAATGAGGTAAAAGGAATCAACAGGGTGGTGCTCGACATATCCTCAAAACCACCAGCCACCATCGAATGGGAATAACAACCGAGATGAATAAAGAGATCAACCTGCCTCTTTTCCGACGGGGAAAAGTGCGAGACGTTTACGACCTGGGTTCTCAGCTTTTGTTGGTGGCCTCGGATCGGATTTCCGCATTTGACTACGTGCTTCCCACTTTGGTTCCCGACAAAGGAAAAATTCTCAACGAAATATCCGTTTTTTGGTTTAAAAAACTGGAAGGCGTGATCGCGAATCATTTGATCACCGCCGACGTCCGCCAATATCCCGCGCCAGTCCAAACGTTTAAAACCCAAATCGAGCAACGATCCATGTTGGTTCAAAAAACCGACAAAATAGAAGTGGAATGCATCGTGCGAGGTTATCTGGCGGGATCGGGTTGGAAGGATTATCAGAAAACAGGCCAGATTTGTGGCATCACGCTTCCCGGAGGATTGGTTGAATCCGAAAAACTCCCCGAGCCCATTTTTACGCCCACCACCAAAGCGGAGGGGGGCGCCCATGATGAAAACATGACCTTTGAAGAAATGACGACACAAATCGGGAAACCTTTGGCCCATACCTTGAAAAACAAAAGTTTGGAACTCTATGAAGCGGGTCGTGCTTGGGCAGAATCCCGCGGAATAATTTTGGCCGACACCAAGTTTGAGTTTGGCATGGTGGGCGGGCAACCCATTCTCATCGATGAAGTCATGACGCCGGACTCCTCCCGTTTTTGGGACATGAAAACCTACGCCAAAGGCCGCTCTCAAGATTCGTTTGATAAACAATTTGTACGCGATTACCTCGAGGGAATTCACTGGAACAAACAGCCGCCGGTGCCCTCACTTCCGCCTGAGATTGTGGAAAAAACCCGTCAAAAATATTTAGATGCCTTTGAACGCATCACAGGACAAGCCTTTGAAATCCACTAAGTTCTTCTTTTCACACATACACTCACCTAACCAACCCTCGTCGCCCCGGCAATCTTTTGGCCGGGGCCCAGCTTCTTCATCGGGAACACCTGGACCCCGGCCAAGAAGCATGCCGGGGCGACGATGGATCAATACGTTACCGTACTTATGAAACAGAGTATCAACGCCCCTCATTCTTTCGTGATTGAAATCCACCCCAAAAAGGCCGAGTGGGACCCTTTGGCCAAACAAATCCGGTCTGAACTCATTGAACGCGGGGAGAAACCGGCCAATGCGGTGGTTCAAACCCAACGCTTATTTCGGATAGAAGGTAACTTTTCTCAAGCGGACCTTGATAACATCGCCCACACCGTGTTGGTGGACCCGGTGGTCGAAAATGTGATCATCGAAAAAGCAGAGGGCAAACCGTCTAAAAAAACCGGAGGTTTTGTGCTCGACGTTTGGCCCAAGCCAGGCGTCACCGATCCTGTCGGAGAAACCATCGAAAAGGGATTGTTCGATCTGGGGTTTAAAGGTTTCCACCAGGCCGCTTCTGCGGTTCGATACGTTTTTCCAAAAATTAAACAAATCGCCATCATTGAAAATCTGGCCAAACAGGTGTTGGCCAATGAACTCGTCCATGACATCATCATCCGAAAAAACTAGAGCCGCCCAAATCATCAACTTAAGCAATGCTGAAGACAGCGAGCTCGAGCGCATCAGCCGAGAGGGTCTGTTGTCTTTGACCCTTCAGGAAATGAAAACCATCCAAGCTCACTTCTCCTCTCTTAGGCGAGAACCCACTGATATCGAACTTGAAACAATCGCCCAAACATGGAGTGAGCATTGTTATCACAAAACATTCCGTGCGCGTTGCCACTACCGCGAAGAGGTTTTGGACGGTGAAACACCCCTGGGGGATAAGCTGTACGAAAATTTGCTCAAAGAAACCATCATGCGGGCCACGCGCGAACTCAACAATCCTTGGTGTTTGTCGGTGTTTGAAGACAATGCGGGCGTCATTGGTTTTGATGAGGAAGACGCGCTCTGCTTTAAAGTTGAAACACACAACCATCCCTCCGCGCTCGAACCTTATGGAGGAGCGGGAACAGGTCTCGGCGGTGTTATTCGGGATATTTTGGGATGCGGCTTGGGTGGAACACCTGTCATGAATACGGACGTCTTTTGTTTTGGCCCGCTCGACACCGCTCAAAACACTTTGCGTGAAGGCATGCTGCACCCCAAACGGATTGCCAAAGGGGTCGTGAGCGGCGTTCGTGATTACGGAAACCGCATGGGCATCCCCACCTCCAATGGAGCGGTGTACTTTGACTCCGGCTATATCGGAAACCCTCTTGTTTTCTGCGGAACAGTTGGACTCATTCCCAACGATGCCATCAAAAAGACTGTTCAACCCGGAGACTTGGTCGTCACCGTGGGGGGACGCACCGGACGCGATGGGATTCACGGCGCCACCTTCTCTTCAGCCCCGCTTGAAAAAGGGATCACCTCAAGCGTGGTTCAAATCGGTCACGCCATTCAGGAAAAGAAGACCATGGACGTGCTGCTTCAAGCTCGGAACAAACGGCTTTACCGATCGATCACCGATTGCGGCGCGGGTGGTTTTTCATCCGCGATTGGAGAGTTGGGAAAAAACACCGGCGTTAAGGTCCAATTGGAGAAAGCGCCCTTGAAATACCCCGGCTTGGCTCCGTGGGAAATTTGGCTTTCTGAATCTCAAGAAAGAATGGTGCTCGCCGTTCCGCCGGAACATTGGCAATCGCTTTCAACTCTGTTCCGCCAAGAGGATGTGGAGGCAGTCGTGATCGGAGAATTCACCTCTGATAAGAAATTAACCATTTGTTATGAAGATGAAACCGTGGGCGAACTTCAAATGGACTTTCTTCACGACGGTTGTCCCAAATTGGAACTGGAGGCCGTGTGGAACAGCAACAAACACCGAGAAAACTATCGCGAGGGAGGGCTGTCCGTCCAACCCTCCTTAAATCGGGAAGATTTACCGGCCACCCTGAAATCTCTTTTGGCGCACCCCGTGATCGCGAGCAAAGAATCGGTAATTCGACAATATGACCATGAAGTTCAAGGGGGAAGCGTTCTCAAACCCCTCATGGGTGTGGACCATGACGCGCCCATGGACGCCGCCGTGTTTCGTCCGAAACTCTCTTTGTGGAAAGGCGTGGTGGTATCAAATGGACTGAACCCTGAAATCGGAAAATGGGATCCCTATCTCATGGCCAAAATGGCCGTGGACGAAGCCTATCGGAACATGATCGCGGTGGGGGGACACTTAACCAACACCGCCATTTTGGACAATTTCTGCTGGGGGGACGCGAAGAACTCTTTTGATTTGGGCGGCTTGGTCCGCGCGGCGGAAGGCGCCAAAGAAGCGGCGTTGGCCTATCAACTTCCCTTTATTTCGGGAAAAGACAGTTTTCATAACACTTGGCGTTCGGCCGACGGACAGCTTCATTCCATCCCACCCACTTTGCTCATCTCCGCCATCGGTGTATTGGAGGATGTCCGCGGCTGCGTCTCGTCGGGTCTTAAAGGGGCCAATAATTTAATTTATCTTCTTGGTGAAACCCGCGGGGAACTCAAGGGATCTCTCGTGGCTCAAATCTGTAATCAACAAGAAGGCAAACTGCCCACCATTAATTTTGCCGAGGCCAGGATCCTCTATAAAAAAATTCAAAATGCCATGAAACACAAATTGATCCTCTCTTGCCACGATTTATCAGAGGGAGGGCTGGCGGTCGCCGCCGCGGAAATGGCGTTTGGCGGAAACGTGGGAATGGAAATCCGCTTTCCTCCGAAGGGATGGAATGCCTCCACGGTTCTTTTCTCCGAAACTCCATCGCGTTTTCTCGTTGAGGTGGCGGTCGAAAACAAACTCGCTTTTGAACAAACCATGGGGGCCCTGTTTGTGGATCTGATTGGAAAAACAACCAAAAAGGCTTCCTTGTCTATTATTGAAAATGAAAAAACTCTTTTGGATGAACCCATTAAAAAACTCAAAGAGATTTGGAAAAATTCTTTAAAGGGATTGTAACGTGAGCACCAAACCGGCCGCCTCCATCAAAAACAAACCGAAAGCGCTGATCATACGCGCCGCCGGAACCAATTGTGATCGGGAAACTGTACACGCGCTCGAGTTGACCGGCGCGCAATGCCAAGTGGCTCACATCAACCAATTGTTGAGCGGACATTTGCGAATTCATCCCTATCACCTCATCGTTTTTCCAGGGGGATTTTCTTATGGGGACGACATATCGGCTGGCAAAGTGCTGGCCAACGAACTCCGTTTAAAACTGCGAGATCAACTGACCCGGTTTGTTGAATCAAAAAAATTAATCATCGGCGTCTGCAACGGATTTCAAGTTTTGGTTAAAGCAGGGCTTCTTCCGGGGTTCGAAGCGGTCGACGCCAAACAATCGGTGACCTTGGGCCTCAACGATTCCGCCCGCTTTCAGTGTGAATGGACCGGCCTTCAACTTGAAACATCCGCCGCCACTTGGCTCAAAGGAATGCCAACCAAATTTGAATTGCCCATCGCCCATGGAGAAGGGAAGTTTCTGACCCTTTCCCCGAAAATTATGGCGACACTCAAGAAAAACAAACAGATCGTCTTTCGCTATTCGCCCGTCAATCCCAATGGATCGCAGGCCGATATCGCGGGAATCTGTAACCGAGCCGGAAATGTGCTGGGACTCATGCCGCATCCGGAAAGATTTGTCTCTCGTTATCAGCATCCCAACTGGACCAACCGCCCCACCGCCGGAGCCTCTGAATGGGGAGAAGGATATTGGTTTTGGGAAAAGGCCGTGAACTATGCCAAACAATTCGTTAATTAATACGCTCGTCGCCCCGCCCATCTGTTTGCCGGATCGAAAATCCGCGAATTTGGATGTGATGCATGAAGAGTGCGGCATCTCGGCGGTGTACGGCAACCCAGAGGCCGCTCGTTTGGTGTATTTGTCTCTCTATGCTCTTCAACACCGCGGCCAAGAGGCGGCCGGCATTGTGACCTACAATGGATCGGGCATGCACACCCAATTGGGCATGGGCCTCGTGGCGGACGTGTTCACCAAGCAGTCGCTCGATTCCTTGACGGGAAGTCACGCCATCGGACACGTGCGTTATTCCACCGCGGGGGATTCCTCCGTCCGAAACTGTCAACCCATTTCCGTCAATACGGGCAATGGGAAAATTGCGGTGGCCCACAATGGGAATCTCACCAATGCCATTGAATTGCGAAAAAAGCTGGAAGAACAAGGCGCCATCTTTCAAACCAATTCGGATACCGAAGTCATCCTTCATCTTTTTGCGAAATCCAAAGAACCCGGTTTTGTTCGACCCCTTCTCGACGCGCTTAGAAAACTGCGGGGAGCCTATTGTTTTGTCTTTATCACCAAAAAAGGAATTTTGGCCGCGCGAGACCCCCATGGCGTTCGCCCGTTGTGCTTGGGCCGCATTGGAAAAACATGGACCGTGGCCTCTGAAACCAGCGCCTTTGACCTGATCGGAGCCAAATACGTTCGGGATGTCCAGCCCGGCGAATTGATTGACATCACATCCAAAGGGCTCAAATCGCACCTCATTTCAAAAGCCAAAAACAAATCCATGTGCGTGTTCGAATATGTTTATTTTTCAAGACCCGACAGCAAGGTTTTTGGGAAAAGCGTGTATGAAATCCGGCGCGAAATGGGCCGGCAATTGGCGCGGGAAGCCCCGCCGCCAACCGACACCGATATGGTGATCCCCATTCCCGATTCCGCCTCCGTCGCGGCCATGGGATACGCCGAGACCTCTGGCATCCGTTATGACATGGGTCTCATTCGGAGCCATTACATCGGCCGGACCTTTATCGAACCACGGCAATCGATCCGCGATTTTGGAGCCAAGATTAAGTACAATGCCGTCGCAGAAGCGCTCGTCGGAAAAAAGATTATTTTGATCGACGACTCGATTGTGCGAGGAACCACCAGCCGAAAACTGGTTCGAATGCTAAAACGGGTTGGCGTGAAGGAGGTCCATATGAGAATCAGCTCTCCTCCCATCATCAGTCCTTGTTTTTATGGGATCGACACGCCCACCACAAAAGAATTAATTGCCTCCAAACTTTCTATCGAAAAAATTCGAGCCTATTTGGGAGTGAACAGTCTGGCCTACTTAAGCGAAGAAGGGATGCTGAATGCCACCAAGTCCGACAAAAAGGATTTTTGTACCGCCTGTTTTACTGGGAAATATCCAATAGCGCTCGAAAAGGGCGTTCAATCGAACAACACGGTGCCATGCTAAATTCAGTTCTTGTTATCGGAGGGGGGGGACGGGAACACGCGATCGCGCGTTCTTTAAAATCCAGTCCGAAAGTAGGAGAAGTGTATTGCTTGCCAGGCAATGCGGGGATGGCCTCCTTTGCTCAAATTGTTGACATCGACTGGAAAGACTTCGAACGTGTCATTCGATTTGTAGAAGAGAAAAAAATCGTATTGACAGTCATTGGTCCCGAAGCGCCGCTCGTGGCGGGGCTTTCGGACGCTCTTCGCATCAAAGGTCATATGGTTGTGGGAGCCAGCCAAAATGCGGCCCAACTTGAAGGCAGTAAAATATTCGCGAAAGAGTTTATGACCAAATTTGGGATCCCCACCGCTGACTACCGGACTTTCGACAACGCCGCCCAAGCGAAAATGTTCGTTGAATCCCGGCAAGGCCGAAAATATCGGGTGCTCAAAGCCGATGGATTGGCGGCGGGGAAGGGTGTCATTGTGGCCCAATCAACAGAGGAACTCTCCAGAGCCATCACCGAAATCATGGAACAAAAAAGATTCGGGGATGCAGGCAAAAAAATTCTCATAGAAGAAGCGCTTAAAGGCCCCGAAGTGAGCCTGATGGCCCTAACTGACGGAAAAACCCTGCTCCCTTTTCCTTCTTCACAAGATCATAAACGTGTCTTCGATGGGGACCATGGCCCCAATACCGGCGGGATGGGCGCCTATGCCCCCACCCCGTTTTACGATGAAACCATCCGCGTTCTTGTGGACAAAGACATCATTCAGAATTTTCTTCGCGGGCTCTCTGTTGAAAAAATGGATTTTCGAGGAATCATTTATTTTGGTCTCATGCTCACCAAACAAGGTCCCAAGGTGCTTGAATTCAATGTTCGTTTTGGGGATCCGGAGGCTGAAGTTATTCTCCCCTTGATCAAGTCTGATATGTTCGAAGTTTTTCAAGCGGTGGCCCAAGGAAAGCTGGAAAATGTGCGGTTGGAACGGTGGGATTGTTTCGCCTGTACCGTGGTGATGGCCTCTGGCGGGTATCCGGGCCAATTTCAGACAGGACTTCCCATTCAGGGTCTCAATGACATGCCCAAGGATGACCATGTCACGGTCTATCATTGCGGCACCAAAAAAGAAGGGGATCAAATTCTCACCAATGGCGGACGCGTGCTCAGCGTGACGGGTGTGGGAAAAACGTTGGACAGCGCCGTCGTTCGAGCCTATCAAGGTGTCAAACGCATCACGTTCGACCGTGTCCACTTCCGAAAAGACATTGCGGGAAAAGTTCTCAAAAACAAATCTATTTCACGTCGCATCAAAAACATGCGGTGTCGGGCGCAAACGCCCTTGGCCGCTTCAACAAGATGACCACATTCCCAGCCCAAAAAATTCAAGAAGCGGTCGAAAACCTCGCCCAATATATCATTGATCATTTCACGCTCACTGACGGAGACGTGGCTCTGGTGGGAATTCAAAGAAGAGGGGTCCTTTTGGCGGAACGGGTGGCGAGAAGTCTTTCCGTCAAGAAGAAGCTTGACATCCCCGTGGGCGCGATCGATATCACACTTTACCGAGACGACGTCACCACCTCCGGCATTCAAACCCTGGTGGGAGAAACCCAACTCGATTTTGGGGTGGACAACAAACGGATTATTTTGATCGATGATGTTCTCTTTACGGGTCGCACCGTGAGAGCCGCGCTCGATGAAATCATGGATTTTGGACGCCCCAAATCCGTTTCACTGCTGGTTCTCATTGACCGCGGCCATCGGGAACTTCCCATTGAACCGCAATACGCCGCCATCAAAATTTCCACACGACCGGAAGAATCGGTTGATTTGAGATTAAAAGAGATTGACGAAAAAGAAGAGATTCAAATCGGAGAGCCCTCGCGCAAATGAAACAATCCACCGATCGAATGAAAGACTTGCTGGGCCTTGAATATTTAAGCCGTCACCAAATCGAACAAATTCTCGAACAAACAAAAACCATGAAACAACTCTTCACGCGTTCCGTGAAGAAAGCTCCAGCCTTACGCGGGCACACGGTGGCGCTCGTATTTCTTGAACCTTCCACCCGGACCCGCACCTCGTTTGAATTGGCCGCCAAACGTCTTTCCGCAGACACGATCAACATTGCCTCCTCCACCAGCTCGGTTCAAAAAGGCGAATCCCTGATCGACACCGCCAAAACGCTGGAAGCCATGAAAGCCGATTTTATCGTGTTGCGACACTCGTCCTCCGGAGCGCCCCATTTGATCGCCCGTGAAATCAAAACCAAAGTCATTAACGCCGGAGACGGATCGCACGAACATCCCACGCAAGGCCTTTTGGATGTATTCACTATTCTTGAAAAAAAGAAAAAAGTGGAGGGCTTAAAAGTCGCCATTTTGGGAGACGTGGCCCATTCTCGCGTTGCCCGGTCCAACCTCTGGGCGCTCTCAAAATTGGGCGCTCATGTCACGGTCTGTGGACCTGAAACTCTTCTCCCGTCGGGCCTGAGAGAAATTTTTGGACCTCATATTTCCACCACCAGCCATGTAGAAGAAGCCATCAAAGACGCCGACGTCATCAATGTGCTCCGACTTCAAATGGAAAGACAAAAAGAAAATCTATTGCCCTCCATTCGGGAATACGCCGAGCTCTTTGGGCTCAATTTATCGCGGCTTCGTTTGGCCAAACGGGACGCCATTGTTCTCCATCCCGGCCCCATGAACCGAGGCATTGAAATTACGTCGGAGGTGGCCGACTCCCACCAAAGCGTTATTCTGGATCAAGTGACCAACGGCATCGCGGTTCGCATGTCGGTGCTTTATTGGCTTACGGGAGGACCCCTTGTTTCCTCCCGCATGGCCAGTGACAAAACCCCATCCCCCAGCGAAAACCTTTTATGAAATCTACTCTTCATGCTAATTTGCAAAGAAAACAGATGTTCATCGTCGCCCCGGCATGTCGTTTGGCCGGGGCCCAGGTGTTGTATTTTTCTCAGAATTTATTCCAATACTGTTTAAAAAAACAAAACCTGGGCCCCGGCCAAGAAGCGTGCCGGGGCGACGTCCACTTTGGGTGCGGAGAGCCTGCGCTATGACCAACAACTTATTGAAACCTCACATCGGCAAAATACTCATCAAAGGCGGGCGGGTGATCGATCCGCGGCAAAACATTGATCGCATCACCAACATACTGATTGAAAACGGGCGCATTCATTCAATTGGAGATCATTTAAACACTGCCCCGTCGACCCCCACCGTGGACGCGAAAGGAAAAGTGGTGGCGCCGGGCTTGGTGGACGTTCATGTCCACCTGCGCGAACCCGGCGGTGAAGCCAAAGAAACCATTGCCACAGGCACCCGCGCGGCAGCGGCCGGCGGGGTGACCAGTGTGGTCTCCATGCCCAACACCAACCCTCCCATGGACAATGTGAGCGATATTCAATTTGTGATTGGTCGAGCCGCGCAAGAAGGGTCGGCCCGCGTGTACCCGACCGGCACCATCAGCAAAGAACGCGAAGGGCAAGAAATGTCTGAAATTGGCGCCATGGTCCGGGTTGGTTGCGTGGCTATTACCGATGACGGCAACGGAGTCATGAATGCTCAACTCTTGAGGCGCGCGCTTGAATACACAAAAACATTTGGAATCCCCGTTATGGAGCATTGTGAAGATCACCAACTTTCGGCGGGCGGTGTGATGAATGAAGGTTCATTGGCGACGCGCCTGGGCCTCCAAGGCATTCCACGCCAAGCGGAATATGTGATGGCCGCGCGCGACATCGCGCTTGCTGAACTCACAGGTGGAATGCTTCATCTCACCCATATATCGACCAAAGAAACCGTTGAATTGGTTCGGCAAGCCAAATCCAAAGGCCTCAAGGTGACCGCGGATGTCACGCCGCATCACTTGGTATTGACCGAAGACGCGGTGGCCGAGTACATGGCGAACGCGAAAGTGAACCCGCCTCTTCGAACCATGGGGGACATCAAATCTCTTCGACAAGCTCTTAAAGAAGGCGTGATTGATTGCATCGCCACGGACCACGCGCCCCACACCCAAGCCGACAAGGCCCAAGAGTTTAACAATGCGCCCCCGGGACTCATCGGGCTGGAAACCTCTCTTCCGCTCATCCTCACTGAATTGGTCAAAACAGGAGTTCTGACCTTGTCAGATATGATTCTTCGCATGAGCGACGTGCCCGCACGTATTTTTAATTTACCGGCTGGATCTCTTGAGAGTGGTGTTGCCGCCGATCTCGTGATCTTTGACCCGGAGGCCAAACAGACCTTCACCCACTTTGCCAGCCGAAGCCAAAATTCACCCTTTTTGGGGTGGCAACTTTTCGGCGTGGTGGAAAGAACCCTGGTGGGTGGGCAAACCGTTTTTGAAAGGAGCGTCAGCTCTGCCAAACCCCATCCAAGTCCTTTATAAAAACGTTCTCCAACGGGTTTTCTTCGGGTTTGACGCAGAAACAGCTCACAACCTGACCGTCAAATCCCTTCGGAAAATTGACAAGATTCCAGGCCTCTTAGACCTGGCCGCCAAACCTTTCTTCCAAATTCAAGATGAGCGTTTAAGAGTATCCTTGGGAACTCTCACTGTTACAAATCCGGTCGGGTTGGCGGCTGGATTCGATAAAAACGCGGAATTGCTCGACATCTTGCCCTATTTTGGATTTGGATTTATCGAAGTGGGAACATTCACGCCGCTTGGACAAAAAGGGCAAGCGCGCCCCCGTCTTTTTCGATTAAAAAATGAACAAGCCCTTCTCAATCGAATGGGTTTCAACAATCCCGGTGTAAAAATCGCGGCTGACCATTTGAAATTGAATTTAGAGAAAGGACGCAAAATACCAGTCGGTGTTAATATCGGCAAAGGTCGCGATACCGACATTGACGAAGCGGCCGATGATTATTTGACGGTCCTCGAACATGTCTATTCGGTGGCGGATTACGTGGTTCTCAATGTGAGCTCCCCGAACACCCCCAACTTGAGAACCCTTCAAAAAATTGAATACCTTGAACGAATTCTTCGCAAAGTGGTGGAGCGCGCCCGCCTGTTGGCCGAAGGGAGCGGAGAAGCTCCAAAATTGATATTCACCAAAGTATCACCCGACTGTTCCCCAGAAGAATTGGAGGAAATTGCCCGATTGTCGGTGGAACTGCGCACGGGCCTTGTGGCCACCAACACCAGCGTTGATTATTCCTTGTTAAAAAATAATAAAAGCAAATTAGAAGGGGGACTCAGCGGCCGGCCCATCAAACAGAAGGCCAATGAAGTTCTTAAAAAGCTGCGATACGCCACCAAAGGAGTTGTGCCTTTGATCGGCGTCGGAGGAATTTTTAGCGCCGAAGACGCCTATGAAAAAATTAGGTTGGGCGCGTCTGTTGTCCAAGTGTATACCGGATGGGTGTATAAAGGCCCTTCGCTCGTGTCCGATATCAACAAAGGGCTGCTCAAGCTACTTAAAAGAGACGGATTTAAATCCATAAAGGAAGCGGTAGGAACACTCGTATGAAACCATTGATCGTGGCGCTGGACGTCGATACCGATAAAGAAGCGCTCGCGTTGATCAAAGCCACCAGAAAACACGTGGACCTCTACAAGGTGGGACCAACCTTGGTCTTACGTTACGGTCCCGACATTTTTAAACGCATACGAAAAACCGGCAAGAAAATTTTTCTTGATCTCAAATTTCATGACATTCCCAACACCATGGCGCGTTCGATTAAAGAAGCGGCCCGAAATGGAATTTTCAGCGCGACTGTACACACCTCCGCCGGAGCCAACGCCTTGGAAACGGTCGCGGAGCTTTCAGGCCGCCCGCAAATATGGGGCGTCACCGTTTTAACAAGTCTCAGCGGAGATGATTTAACCGAATTGGGTATTGAACGTTCGGCCACCGAACAGGTGGAACGCTTGGGGATGCTTGCCAAACGATGCAAAATTGATGGAGTCGTGGCCTCGGTGGGGGAAACCTCCCTTCTGCGTAAAGGATTGGGCCCCCATCTCACCATCGTGACGCCGGGAATCCGATTGGCCGACAATGCGCTCGGCGACCAAAAACGAGTGGCCACCCCCGCTGATGCCAAACGGGCCGGCGCCAATTTTATTGTGGTGGGCCGGCCCATCCTGGACGCAAAAGATCCGGGCCTCATGGCGGAACACATCATGAGAGATTGGACGAGATAATGGATCTTCTTTCGCTTTTTAAATCCAAACAAGCGCTGTTGGAAGGTCATTTCATCCTCTCCTCGGGACTTCACAGTGATCGCTACATGCAATCGGCCCTGCTGCTTCAATATCCAGACATTTCGGAAGATTTGGGCAAACGTCTCGCCGATTATTTTCCGCAAAAGATCGACACGGTTATTTCGCCCGCCATTGGCGGTTTGATTATTGGACAAGAAGTGGCACGGGCCAAAAAATGCCGCGCCATTTTTTCAGAAAAAAATGAAGCGGGCCGTCCGGTCTTAAGACGCGGCTTTGACCTCACGCCCCAAGAAAAGGTTCTCGTGGTTGAAGACGTGATTACCACGGGACTTTCGACTGGTGAAGTGATTGAACTCGTCCATTCGACCGGAGCCGAGTTGGTGGGAATCGGATCGGTGGTGAACCGCGCGGGCGGAGAAAACCCCACGTTGGCCAAATTCGGGAAACCCGTTTTTTCATTGTTGAATTTAAAAGTGGAGAGTTGGAAACCGGAAAACTGTGCTCTCTGCAAAAAAGGAATCCCGGCGGTGAAACCGGGCTCCCGAAAAAATTAGGATTCCTCCTCGTTCCGTATAACGGGGAGGAGTAAAACAAAAGGATAGGTCATGATTACTTACAAAAAAGCTGGAGTTGATATCGATGCGGGCAATGAACTGGTTCGTCGCATCAAAAAAATGGCCCCGCGCATCGGTGGTTTTTCCGACGGAATGGCCTTGCCCAAGGGATACAAAGAACCCATTCTCATCGGCTGCACGGACGGCGTGGGCACGAAATTGGCCATTGCTCAAACGTTGAACAAACACGACACCATCGGTTATGACTTGGTGGGCATGAACGTAAATGACCTGATTTGTTCCGGCGCTAAACCTCTTTTTTTCTTGGATTATTATGCCTCTGGAAAATTAGACGTGACCCAGGCTGAAACCGTGGTGCGCGGAATTGTGGCCGCGTGCAAAGAGTCCGATTGTGTTCTTATTGGCGGGGAAACGGCCGAAATGCCGGGGTTCTATAAACCCGGAGAATATGATTTGGCGGGATTTGCCACCGGTGTGGTTGAAAAATCAAAAAAGCTTCGCCCGCACGAAACAATTCGGGTGGGAGATGTGCTCTTGGGTTTGCCCTCATCGGGATTCCATTCCAATGGCTATTCATTGGTGAGAAAAGTGTTTTCTCCCTCTGAATGGAAAGAAAAGGCCAACGTGTTATTGGCGCCCACGCGGCTTTATGTGAGACCGGTTCTTCGCGCCCTGGAAAAACTCAACACCAAAGGTCAATGGAACGTTCGGGGCATTGTCCATGTGACCGGTGGGGGATTCACCGACAATGTTCCCCGCATCCTTCCCAAAAATCTCTCCGCTGAAATTCGGGTGGGAAGCTGGAAAACACCCCTGATTTTCCGAGAAGTGCAAGCCCGCGCAAAAATATCGGACAAACAAATGTATTGGACATTCAACAACGGCGTCGGGATGATTTTGGCCTTGGCCCCTTCCGCTGTTGAGCGCGCCAAAAAGCTATTGCCTGAAGGACTGGTTATTGGTCGCATCGTCAAAGGAAATTGCGACGTCCGATATGTCTGAACCCAAGAAACGCATCGCGGTGATGGCATCTGGAAACGGCAGCAATTTTCAGGCCTTGATCGACGCTTGCGCGTCCGGGGAAATAAATGGGGACCTTGTGGCCTTGGTTTCAAATCAACGTTACGCCTATGCCTTAACAAGAGCGCGTGCGGCGAACATAGAGCCGTTGCTTTTTGAATCCGCCAAATTTAAAACGCGAACGCTGATGTGTTCAAAAATATCTCAAGCGTTGAAAGAAAGAAAGGTGGACCTGGTCTGTTTGGCCGGATACATGAGCAAGATTGAACCCTGCCTCGTGCGTTCGTTTCCCAATCGAATTTTGAATATCCATCCCGCGTTGCTCCCAAAATATGGAGGAAAAGGGATGTACGGACGGCATGTTCATGAAGCGGTGATCGCCGGAAAGGAAAAAGAATCCGGCTGCACGATCCATTTGGTCAATGAGGTGTATGACGAAGGGCCCATTCTCGCTCAACTTAAAGTGGCGGTAGACCCCAGCGACACGCCAGAATCATTGGCTGAAAAAATTTTACCTCTCGAACACCAACTGTATGTTTCGGTGGTGAAAGATGTGTGTTCGGGAAAAATCAATCTCGATAAATATGCGGAGGTAACCCCATGATCCCACGATACACCCGTCCCGCCATGTCCGCCATTTGGTCCGATGAAAACCGCTACCGCATTTGGCTCGAGATCGAAATTTTGGCCGCGGAGGCGTTGACCCAGTCCGGTCGGGTTCCTAAAAACGCCATCGCCACGCTTCGAAAAAAAGCCAAAGTCAATGTGAAACGCATCCTTAAAATTGAAGACACCGTGAAACATGACGTGATCGCTTTTTTGAGTCAGATTGAAGAAACGGTCGGGCCGGAGGCTCGGTTTTTACACATGGGTCTCACCTCCAGCGACGTGGTCGATACCGCGTTGGCCGTTCAAATAAAAGAAGCCGGAGAACTTCTTGAAAAAGATCTCTCGGAATTTGCGGCCACTTTGAAGAAATTGGCCCGCAAACACAAAGACACGCGCATGGTGGGACGCTCGCACGGCGTGCACGCGGAACCGATCACTTTCGGCCTCAAGGTGGCGGGTTGGCTCGCGGAAGCGCGTCGCAACCAAGAACGCCTCGCGCAAGCGAGATCCAATGTCGCCGTTGGAAAACTTTCAGGCGCGGTGGGCACCTTCGCGCACAATGGCCCCCAAGTGGAAGCCTTCGTGTGCAAACGGCTGGGCCTCAAACCCGAACCGTTGGCCACGCAAGTTATCCCGAGGGATCGTCATGCTCACTTTTTAACCACACTGGCCGTGATCGCCGGAATGTTGGAACGAATCGCCACTGAACTTCGTCATCTGCAACGAACCGAGGTTTTGGAAGCGGAAGAACCATTTTCCAAAGGACAAAAGGGATCGAGCGCGATGCCCCACAAACGAAACCCCATCGGATCTGAAAATATTTGCGGATTGGCCCGATTGATTCGTGGGAACGCAATGGCGGCGCTTGAAAATATCGCGCTCTGGCACGAACGGGATATTTCTCACTCGTCCGTGGAACGCGTGGTGATGCCGGACACCACGCTCCTGCTCGACTATGCTCTCCATCGGATGAAAGGCATCCTTGAAAATTTACAGGTCTATCCCCAGCGCATGCGCGAGAACCTGGAGAAAACCCAAGACTTTTTGGCCACGCAATCCATTTTATTGGCGCTTGTCCAAAAAGGTTTGGACCGGCAAAAAGCCTATGAGATGGTTCAAAAAAACGCGCTTGAGGCTTGGACTGAACAAAAATCATTCCGAAATTTAATCGAACGAGATGAACTCGTCACTCGCCATTTGTCGAAAGCGGTCCTGGCGCAATGTTTTGACACCTCCCACCACTTTCGGCATGTCAACACCCTGTTCAAGCGGGTGGGTTGTTAGTTCGTGTTAAAACAATTCGCCATCGGGCCCATGCAGAATTTTGGATATTTGATTGGTGATGAAAAAACAAAACAAGCGCTGATTGTCGATCCGGCCTGGGATCCCACACTGATCATGAACACCGTCTCCGAAGCGGGTTTTAAACTCGCGGGACTTGTGGTCACACACGCCCATTACGACCATGTGAACGCCATCGAAATTCTCTTAAAAAAGCTCGACATTCCTGTTTACGCCAACAAAAATGAAATCCCCTATGCCAAGGCCGGCCATTCAATCGTGGGGAGTTTGGGCCGCACCGTCAAAGCGTTGGACAATGAACAGGACCTTCAACTGGGGGAAACATCCATTTATTTTTTTCACACCCCTGGTCATACGCCGGGCTCGCAATGCTTGCGTGTCGGAGATCAATTGATCACCGGCGACACACTTTTTGTGGGAGGCTGCGGCCGAAGTGATCTTCCCGGAGGGGATCCCGTTGTTCTGTTCCACACCCTTGAGAAATTGGCCCGGTTACCGCGCCAGTTGGAAATTTGTCCGGGGCATGATTATGGCGATCAACCCCGCCGTTTGCTTCAAGATGAGTTGGAACTCAACCCCTATTTACGTTTTAAAGATGCGCGGTCTTTCGTGGAAGCCACCGGCTAAGCAATTCTTGAGGCTATGCTACAATCCACTCTCAAAAACATGAACTCGAATAATTCAGTTGAATGGTCATTACCGTCTATTAACGGTGAATATTTTAGTGCCGTCATCCCGGCAATCTTTTGGCCGGGATCCAGGTTTTCTTCATGGGAAAAACCTGGGCCCCGGCCAAAAGATTGCCGGGGCGACAGCGCCTTGTGCAGTACCTTTAGGTACGATTCAACTGAATCATTCCGGTGAATCTTTTCGTGAAGGAAATGGAGCCCCTATGCCTGTAGCGGTCGCATCAAAGAAAAACAATCTGGTTCAGGAGGCCATCAATACCCTCCGCTTTTTGGCGGTGGACGCGGTGGAAAAAGCCAACAGTGGACATCCCGGAATGCCCATGGGGATGGCCAGCATCGCGCATGTGCTCTGGACGAAATTTCTCAATCACAATCCCAAAAACCCCAAATGGCCCAATCGGGACCGCTTCGTTCTTTCCAATGGTCATGGATCGATGTTGCTTTACGCTCTTCTTCATTTAACGGGTTACGATTTATCCCTCGAAGAAATCAAAAACTTTCGTCAATGGCACAGCAAAACGCCCGGTCATCCGGAATATGGAGAAACCCCGGGTGTTGAGACCACCACGGGACCTTTGGGTCAAGGTTTGGCCACCGCCGTCGGAATGGCCATGGCCCAAAAATACTTAAATAGCCTTTTCACGCCCAAAGGAAAGCCTCTATTGGACCATCATGTTTATGTGTTTGCCGGCGACGGATGCCTGATGGAAGGAGTCGCGTCTGAAGCGGCTTCGCTGGCGGGGCATTTGGGACTGGGAAAAATGATTGTCATTTACGATGACAATCACATCTCCATCGAAGGCCACACCGAATTGGCTTTTACCGAAGACGTATTGGCCCGTTTTAAAGCCTACAAATGGAACACGCTTCGCGTAAAAGATGGGAACGATCTTCAGTCGATCGCGAAGGCCCTTCAATTGGCAAAAAAATCCAAACAACCCACGCTGATTGCCGTGCGAACCCACATCGGTTACGGCAGCCCAAACAAGGTGGATTCGCACGACGCCCATGGCGCCGCTCTGGGAAAAGAAGAAGTGGCCGCCACCAAGCAAAATTTAAATTGGCCAGCTGAACCCGACTTTTACATTCCTGAAATGGTGGAGACATTTTATCGGCAAGCCATTCCGAAAGGGGAAGCCGCTGAACAAGCATGGAACAAACGTTTTGAAGAATGGTCGGCCCATCATCCAGAATTAAGAGCGTTGTGGGACCGAATGGCTTCTCGCCAATTGCCGGAAAATTGGCGCCGTCATCTTCCAGATTTTTCGACTATTGATAAAGTCGCCACCCGCGTGGCCTCAGGCCAAACCATCAACGCGCTCGCCCCCATCCTTCCGGAACTGTTGGGTGGTTCGGCTGACTTGGCGCCCTCCAACAACACCTTCATCAAAGGCGCCCCTTCCTTCACGAAAAAACAAGCGGGTCGAAATATTCATTTTGGAGTGCGTGAACACGCGATGGCGGCCGCTTTAAACGGAATGGCCTTGAGCGACATGTTGATTCCCTATGGGGGCACATTCTTCAACTTCACCGACTACATGAAAGGCGCTATGCGGCTTTCGGCTCTCATGAAAGTTCAAACCATTTATGTTCTCACCCACGATTCGATTGGCTTGGGAGAAGATGGCCCCACCCATCAGCCCATCGAACAATTGGCAGCTTTCCGTGCCATGCCCAATACGATTGTCATTCGGCCGGCCGATGCCAACGAAACAGCCGCCGCTTGGGCCTTTGCGCTGGAGCATCGCCGAGGCCCGGTTCTATTGGTGTTAAGCCGTCAAAACCTTCCGGTCCTTCGTGAATCTCAATATCCAGAGGCCGGCCGAGTTGATAGAGGCGCCTACATTCTCTCTGAAGCCAAATCGGGCCAACCGCAAATCATTTTGATCGCCACCGGGTCCGAAGTGTCTTTGGCGTTGAACGCGCAAATAAAACTCGAATCGGAAGGTTACTCAACGCGCGTGGTTTCAATGCCCTCTTGGGAAATATTCCAGTCCCAACCCTCTTTCTACCGCGACCAGGTTCTTCCGCATTCGGTCCGAGCGAGAGTGGCCATCGAAGCGCTTTCAACCTTTGGATGGGAAAGATGGGTGGGAAGCGGTGGCGCGGTGATCGGCATGCATTCGTTTGGCGTCTCCGCTCCCGGCGCCCAAGCGATGGAGAAACTGGGTTTTACCGCCGACAATATTGCTCAAAAGGCGAAACAATTGCTTCAGCCATGAGACGGCTTCTTTTTTCTTTTTTGCTGGGATTATCCGTTGGGGGGGGATCCTTCGCCGCGGAAAAAAATCCCAAAAACCCGGTGGTGGAAGAAGCACCGGACGGAAGCGGCCGAATGCTTTTGCTCCCGCTGGACGTGCGTAACTTTTTGTTAAACGAGTTTCCTCTTTTTCGGATTCCCAAAGACTCCGAATATTCGCCTGAGATGTTGCAATACTTTAACTCGCGCTTGGTGGGAGTTCATCCGGCCGTCGCCTGGGGAGACTTTAACGGTGACAAAAAAAAAGATTACGCCTTTTTAATCATCACGGGCGACACGAAATGGGGCCCCCTGGTTGAAGTCATTGTGCTCAATGGCCGAGGAAAAACATTTGATTCCTACCGTCTGGGAGAGGTCTACGACTTCAAAGACCACTACATCAGTTCCAACGACAACAAGCTTTACAAGGGCCGCTACAAAAAGGGCGGTTGGTACATCAACTGGGACAAAAAGACCAACACCTACACAGTTTTGAAGTCGTAGAAAAAAGGATTTCTTGAAATGACTTTTTACGAAGATCTTTTTAAAGATTTTGCCAAGGCGGGTATTCAATATTTGATTGTGGGGGGTGTTGCTGTCGTTCTCCATGGATTTGTTCGCGCGACCGCTGACCTTGATCTCATGGTGGCATTGGACGACCTGATTACCTTAAAGAAGAAATCCGGTCGTCCACAAGATATTCAAGATATTGCCGGGCTTGAATACATCTCACGGAATTACAACAAGTGAAAGAGGAATGGGACGACAAAGAGAGAGCCCCACGTCGATTGGTTCAATTTTTTGACCCAGAGGCTCAATTAGCGTACAAAGATTGGTCCGCTCAACTAAAACTTGAGTGGTTGGAGTCAATCATGAAACTCTATTGGGAGGCTCGTATCCAAGAACGCCCCGCTGAGTCGAAAGCTGCAGAGCTCAGAAAGATCTATCCAGACAAATGAAACTTCTCATAAAAACTTTCGGCTGTCAGATGAATTTTGCCGATTCGGATGAAATGGGCCGGCACATGAAAGAGCGGGGCTTCCAGCCGACGGAAAACGAGGAGGCGGCCGACGCGATCCTCGTCAACACTTGCACGGTTCGCGATTTGGCGGAGCACAAAGCCGCGTCCTTTATAGGCCGTCTTAAAGAATGGAAAATGGCCCATCCCCAAGGCCTCGTGATTGTGACTGGCTGCGCGGCCGAACGATCGAAGGATGAATTCAAGAAGCGTTTCCCTTATATAGATCTTATCGTCGGCGCCAAAGACATCGAACAATTCCCGAAAGAATTGGAAAGAATTCTCTCCACCCAAGAAGAATCGCTTCCGCTTCCGGAGTTAACCCCGACTACACCAAACGCTGTCGTTCAATATGTGACCATCATGCGGGGATGTAACTACAATTGTTCCTATTGCATTGTTCCCGCCGTGCGTGGTCGAGAGATTTATTTGCCCATCGAAAAAATATTGGCGGAAGTGGCCGATCGCGTGGGACAAGGCGCGAAAGAAATCTGGTTGTTGGGGCAAACCGTGAACTCGTATAAACCGTCCCACGCCCCCAAACCCCATTACGATTTCGCGGATTTGCTCTCCGACGTGTGCGCGGTGCCCGGCACACAACGAATTCGTTTCATCAGCCCTCACCCTTATTATTTAACGGACAAACTCATCGACTCCATGTCCTCCAACCCCAAAGTCTGTGAGCATATCCATTTGCCGGTGCAATCAGGATCGGACGACATGCTCAGAAAAATGAAACGAAACTACACCCGCGACCTATATATGCGCGGCCTTGAACGTTTGAGGCGCGCCATCCCGAACATCGCGGTTTCGACCGATATCATTGTGGGGTTCCCCGGCGAAACAAACGCGGATTTTCAACAAACGTTGACTTTGGTTCAAGAAGCGAATTTTGATTCGGCCTATTGTTTTCAATACTCACCCCGCCCGGGAACGGCCTCTGCTGAAATGAAAGAGGAAGTTCCAGAAATGATCAAGGAGGCGCGCGTTAACGAACTTTTGGCCCTCACCGACTCTCAAGGAACCGGAAAAGCCGCGAAACTCATCGGAACCGTTCAGGAAATATTGGTGGAAGACGACAAGGGAGACGGCGTTTTCCGAGGAAAAACCCGCGGCGCTTGGCGAGCCCGCCTTAAAAGTGAGAACCTCAAATTGGGGGATTTGGTCCAAGCCCGCATCACGGGCACGCACTCGAGAGAGTTGCATGCCGAATTAATTTAGGCTAACGTCGACGCACAATATCGTATTCATCTCGGGGGGTTCTATATGATGACTTCGCAATTTCTTGTTTTTTGTCGGAGAAAATCACAGTTTAATGTCATCCCGAGCCTAGCGAGGGATCTCAACGGGATATTTAATGATCCTATAGAGATTCTTCACTACGTTCAGAATGACAAACTCTTCAGGTCCGGAGAATTCGCTCTATGAAAGAACGCCGAAAGCACAAACGCCTTCCCGTCATTAAAGACTTGGCCGAACCAATTGAATTAACGATTGCTGATAACCAAAATGGAAACGTGAAGCATTTGCCAGGCGTTTTAACGAACCTGTCGGCCGGCGGCATGGACTTGGTGCTCCTGGGGACCCTGACGGGAAAACCTTCCATTAAACTCAACATGCACATCCCTGGGTTTGATCACTTTGAAGTTCAAGGAAAATTGGTGTGGTCCCGCCCCAAAGGAAACACCTCGGTCGTGGGAATCGAATTCACAAAAATTGATCCCGATCACGCCAAACAACTGACCCACATGGCCGAGGCTTTCTGGGAATGCGAAGACCGCATCCGAGAAAAAGCTCCCACCATCTGCTTCCACGGTTGCCACTACTGGGACCTCTGCGAAAAACCCGCCAAACTGAAAAATTATCCAAAACCCTCCTCCGTCCCTTCGCGCTAAATCAATATGGGCTCCCCGGTTGAATTCCACATCAATGAAAAGGGGGAAGCCACACTTCAGATCGGCGAAAAAATACTTTCTCTCCACAAAGGCGAAATAACCGACCTCGCCGTTGACGCGCTGGTCTGCCCCGTCAATCCCAGCCTTGATTTCTCAATGGGCCTCGCCAAAATCGTCAGCCAAGCCGCGGGAAAAGAACTTTTGAAAGAACGGCCGTTGGCCCCTGAGCCGCTCGGCAAGGTGGTGGTCATGCCGGGGGGAAAACTCAAAGCGAAATTCATCTTCCTGACGGTGGTGGTGGGGGAGAAAAACATCGACAAGTTAAAGTTTTCAATCGGGCAGGCCATCGACCGGGCCATCCGCTATGCCGAATTTCTGCGTCTAAAATCTATCGCATTTCCGGTGTTGGGCGATCCGCGAACCAAACCCTCCTACGACCTGGTGGCAAGCGAAATGATTGAAAACGTGTTCAAATACTTCCAACGCCGCAACACGAAAGTTAAAGCCATCTTTTTTACCGCCTACAACGGAAAAGCCTTCGACGCCCTAAAAAAAGGAGCCCGGTCCCTCACGGAATAACACTCGCCCCTTCGCCTGTCATCCACAAATAGAAACTGCATGTAGCGTTGAATAGAAACTTCATGTTTAAAGAGCCCCTAGAAATAAGGAGGGGCCCATGGAGGAACTATTCATGATGAGGCGAAAGGAGATCGATCGTCTAA
>JAJVIP010000028.1 GCA_022072025.1 Elusimicrobiota bacterium | reverse complement strand
AATTAAGGCGGGTTATCACGTCAATCGCCGGAACGAATGGATCCCGGCTTATGCACGTCACAGGGAACACAACTCTCAGAAAAAGGACCGGGATGACGGCTTAGAGGCTTACTTTTGCAACAATCCCCGATTTCCAGTTCAAATCAATAGGATTTGGGGTTTGGTCATTTAATCTTAATTTCTAAGTTTTATTAGGATTTAGAGCTTAGCCGGAATGATTCAGTTGAATCGTACCTAAAGGTACTGCTCAAGACGCTGTCGCCCCGGCGATCTTTTGGCCGGGGCCCAGGTTTTCCCGTCGGTAAAAACCTGGATCCCGGCCAGAAAACATGCCGGGATGACGGCACTAAAATATTCACCGTTGATAGACGGTAATGGCCCTTCAACTGAATTATTCGGGTTAGTCATTCGTCATTAAATTCTAATTAATGGGGATGTATGCAACGAAAATGGCTTTGGATGGCGGTCCTGATTTTGGCGCTCGCGGCGGGAATGGCGGGAAGTTATCTGTTTCTCCGCCGGTTTTTGGAGGACCGGCAAACCGCCATGAGTTACCGAGATCCCGCCTCAAGGAACTCAACCACCGTGGAGAGAAAATTACCCGATGGACGGACTGTTCGGACCACCACTGAAAACCTGGAGGAAGCCCGCAAGCAGGGCCAACAACCCACAGGAACCGAACCGTTCCAACCCACTCAGGCCGCCACAGCGAACGACGCCGCGGTTCAAAGAACCCTCCGCACGCTTGAGGAAATCAACAAAATCAATGAAATGAACCGGCGATTACAGGAGCAGCAGCAGAGGAACAGATAGTACTAAGTACCAGTCCCAATGATCTGCCGTATGTCTTCCAACACCACATACACCGCCGGAATCACGAAGAGTGTGAGGACCGAGGAGAGGGCGATGCCGGTGACGACCGTCATGGCGAGGGGAGCCCACAGGTCGGCGGATTCGCCGCGGCCAAACGTCAAAGGCAACATGGCCGCGATGGTGGAAAGGGAGGTCATAAAGATCGGACGTGAGCGTTCGATGGGAGCTTTTAAGACGGCGCGAAGCAAAGCGCGGGTTTGCCGCACGGCATTTAAACGATCAATCAAAATCACTGCGTTTGAGGTCACAGTGCCCCCCAACATCAAAAGACCCATGTACACACCCAAACTCACCGGTGTATGGGTGATCCACAGCGCGGGGAGAGAACCCGCCGTGGCCAAAGGAACCGTCAAAAGCATCAACAAAGGCTGGGAGTAGGACTCAAAGAAACAAGCCAAAACCATATACACCAACGTGGCCATGACCAAAAAAGCATAGAGGAATTCTTTTTCGCTTTTGACGAGTTTTTGATAATCCCCGCCAAATTCGTAATGGTATCCGATGGGCACTTGCATATCTTTCAAAACGGCTTTCACCTGGCTGACCGCGTCGGAGAGCGCCAACTTCTCGCGGTTGGCGGACACTTGAATCACGCGCTCTTTGTCTCTCCGCCACACTTCGCTGGGGGTGAACCCATTCTCCATGGTGAGGACTTGCTGGATGGGCACGATGGCGCGTTTTTTGGAGTTCGAAATCACCGACAGGTTGCTTAAATTCTCCACGGTCCGGCGGTCTTCTTCTGAGAGGCGTCCCACGGTTTCGACCTGTTCGTTGCCCGCGTTAAAATAGGTCGCGCGTAGTCCTCTCACTTGGGCATGAATGGAATCGGCAATCTCTTTCGAATTAAGGCCGAACAAGGCCGCTCGTTCGTGGTCCACTTCCAGCCGAATTTCTGGTTGACCTGGTTTGTACCGAAGTTTGATGTCCCGCAAGCCCGGCACCTTTTGCATACGTTTTGCGGTTTCGACGGCCAGGTCTCTGAGTTGCAAATAATCTTTTCCGAACAGGTCGATGGTTAGTTCTTTCGCGCTGGAGGCCTCCGAAAAATAAATAAACGCGTCAAACTCACCGCCAATCGAGCGCAGCTTGGGGCGGAGATCTTCAATAATATCTTCAGCGGTTTTCGAGCGTTCGTGGCCTTTGGATAAGGTCACATAAATCTTAGACGACCAGCCTTCCACCCGCGCCGACACGGTCTTCACCACTTCTTTCACTTCCGGCATCGCATTGATTTCGTTTTCGACGGCGGACACCACTTTATCGGACACGTCCAATTTGGAACCGGAGGGAAGCTCGACGAAAATAATAAATTCGTCTTTCCCGCCGGAGCCCAGGAATTCTTTCGATAATTTATATTGATAGACCCACGCTGAAAACCCAATCGAAATGGCCACGAGCCCCAACACCCACCAGCGATGGCGCACCGACCAGGATGTTCCATGGCGAAGGAAACGGCCAAACTCGCCCCTCACCACCAGCCACAAGAGAGGCGTCATCGGAACAAAAAGCAGCATCAATTTGAGGAACCGCGCCATCTTCCCTTCAAAAAACCAAAGCCCCATAAACACAAGCGCCACCGCCATCGCCAACCAAAGCATCCATCTCAAAACCTGTTGGGGTGAAATATGTTTCTGTTTCACTGAAAGGGACAGTTGCGAAATGGACAAATTCGTCGCCCCGGCATGTTTTTGGCCGGGGCCCAGGTTTTCTCCCGATGGTGAACCTGGATCCCGGCCAAAAGATTGCCGGGATGACGGCTTAATGCTTACTTTCGCAACAGTCTC